>NZ_NEWI01000005.1:0-15385 GCF_002135005.1 Halorubrum sp. SD612
AGAGGAGGTCGGGGTCGCCGCCGTCGACGCCGCGCGCGCAGTTGTGGACGTACACCTCCTCGCAGCCGTCGGCGTCGAGGTCGGCCGCGCACACGCCCATCCCGTGGCGCGTCCCGTCGGCGACGATCCCGCAGGCGGTGTCGACGTAGCGGCCGTCCTTCCGGGCGTACAGCCGATTCGGCTCGCCGTAGCCGGCGACGAAGACGAGCGGTCCGTCGCGGCCGGGCGTCACCGCGACCCCGTATCCGCGCATCGGGCGTCCGTCATCGAGGAGACCGGACCGCTCCGTGAACATGGCCGCCCGTCACCGCTCCGAGAATATGAACGCACGGGTTGGATACGAGCGGCTCCCGCGGTGAGAAATGGTAACCGAGGCTATAGGTTCCGCTCGATGTACCGGTTCACCCGCGATATCCGGTCGGCGTCGAACGTCCACAGCCCGCGCCAGACTCGCGGCTCCGTCTCGACCGCGAGGAGTCCGACGCCGCCCTCGACACCGCGCTTGAGGTCGCTACTCGGGTCGCTCGCGGCCGAGTGCGGTCCCTCCGGCGGCCGGTACACCACGAACCAGCTATCTGTGAAGTCCGGGTCGTTCCCGGCGTGGATCACGGCGTCGAGGTCCGCCGGGAGCCTGTCGGGGACCCCGTAGAGGTGCGTGTCGACGGCGGTCTCGGTGACGCGCTCGTAGACGTTCCGCGTGCCGACCTCGTCGTCGATCCGCGAGAGCCGCTGGAACGACGAGCGCAGGGTGCCGTCGCCGGCGGCCCACGCCGCGCGCTCGATGAACCGCGAGATGGTGATGAGGAGCAGCTTCTGTCGGTTCGATTCGGGATACCCGCGGAGCGTGAACGTCGCGTCGCCGAGGCCGCTTATCACCGACGGGAGATCGACGTCGCCGAGGGACCGGCTGCCGGTGACGTACAGGTCCGAGTTGACGAAGAGCACCGCGTCGCCGAGTTCGGCGAGCGTCGAGCCGGCGACCACCTCGCCGCCCTCCATGAGCAGCACGAGGTTCTCGATCTCGTCGGGGTCGCCGCCGTCGAACGGAACGTCGTCGTGGCGGCGAAGCACCTCGACGTCGAGGGAGGGGACGGTCCCGGTGTCATCGTCGAGCACGCCGGTCGTCGCCAGTTCTCGGGCGGTGAGACCGTGCGTCCGCTCGCCGTTCGCGGCTCCGGCTGGCCCCGCGCCGTCGGTGACTCGTCGATCGCCCGAGCCGGTGATCACGCGGCCGTCGACCACTCCCACCGCGTCGTCGCCGAACGTGTCCACGAGCATGTTCAGCACGGGGTCCGGGTCGGTCCGGTTGACGATGACGACGGAGCGCTCGGGGCCGTCGAAGTGATCGAGAAACTGTTCGAGTGTCACGTGTACCGGTGTGGGCGTGTCCTCCTCATAAGGATTCTCGCACAGTTATCGCGTCCGATAACCACCGGTGAGCGGGGAAACCGCGACGTGCCGAGTCGGGTCCGGCGCGGGGGCGGAGCGACGGGACCTTACGCTCCCAGCGCGTCCTCGAGCAGCTGGAGCGGGTGTTCGATCTCGTAGCCGGTCCCGTGTTCCATCTGCATCGCGCAGGTCGGGCACTCGGTCATCCCGACCTCGCCCTCGGCGTCCTCCATGTGCTCGAACATCTCCGCGCCGATCTCCATCGACTTCTCGTACTTCTCCTCCTTCCAGCCGTAGGTGCCGGAGATGCCGGAACAGGAGTCGCCGACGTCCTCCATCTTCACGCCGTCGACGTCGCGGAACGTCTCGACTGCCTGCCGGGAAAGCCCCTGATTCCGGGCGTGACACGGCGCGTGATACGCGAAGGCGCGCTCGTCGTCGAGCCCGCCGGCCTCGTCGAGCGCCTCCTCTAGGTCCTCGTGGATGCGGAGGTACTCCAGCGCCTCGAAGGTGTGCTCGGCGACGTCGTCGATCCCGTGGAGGTCGAACAGCTCGGGGTACTCTTGGCGCAGCGACAGCGAACAGGAGGTACAGGAGGCGATCACGTCCGCGCCGTCGGCGATGGCCTCGACGAGGTTCTCGACGTTCGTCTCCGCGTGGCGGCGGGCGTCCTTCAGCATCCCGTTCGCGAACATCGGCGTGCCCGAGCACTTCTGGGGCGGGACCATCACCTCGTAGCCGAAGTGCTCGTAGACTGAGACCAACGCCTTGCCGACCTCGGGCGTGTTGTAGTTGGAGTAGCAGCCGTGGAAGTACGCCACGCGCTTGTCGGGGTTCTCCACCTGTGCGCCGCCGCGCGCCTTCCACCACTCGCGGAACGTCTCCGTGGCGAACTCGGGGAAGTCGCGCTCCTTCGGGATCCCCATAACCTTCTCCATCGCCCACCGCGCGGGGCCGAAGTTCATCGCGAACGATGCGGTCCGGGGGAACATACTCGCGAGGCTCGCCGAGGTGCGGTAGTTCGCTAACACCCGATTCCGGATGTACTCGACGGAGAGCTTCTCCATCTGGCGCTCGACGAACTGCCCGCGGGCCTCGTTGTGCATCTGGGAGAGCGGCACTCCCGAGGGGCAGGCGTCGTCACAGCGCATACAGTTCGAACAGGAGGTGATCGACTCGTCGATGTCGTGGTCGTCCTTCCGTTTGAGCCGCCACTGCTCGGGGCCCTGGAACTTCGGCCCGGGGAACTCGTCGTCGACCTCAGCCACCGGGCAGGAGGTATCGCAGCTCGTACACTTGTAACAGGAGTCGGCCCCCTCGCGGAGGTCGAGGTCGCCGCCGGGGAACACGTCGACCGGGTCGTACGCGTCCGGGTCGAGCTCGGTCGAATCCGCTCCGGCCGAGGCGCTTTCGACGCCGCCGTCGGTTGCGGCGCGGTCGCCCGCGGTCGCGTCCGTCTCCGCGACTCCCCCCTCGTCGGGGACGAACACCGACGGCTGCTCGTCGCGGCCGGACTCCGGGACGCCCGGCGTCGGCCCCTCGTAGCCGCCGTCGCTCGACTCGGTCGCCTCGTTCGACTCCCCCACGTCTCCGTCGTCGTCCGTGTGTCGTGTCATTGGTTCGCCTCCGTCGCCGCCTGTCGCCCGGCCGCGAGGCCGGTCGCGAGCGACACCCCGCTCGCGGACTTCTCCCGCGCCGCGTCCGCGCCGCCGACGACGCCGCCGGCCGCGAACACGTTCTCGTACTGTACCGTTCCCTCGGCGTCCGTGGGGCGACACCGCTCGTCGGGCCGGACCCCGAACCGCGCGTACGGCTGGTCGCCGAACGCGTCGTCGACGAACCACTCGTACCGGTCGTCCGGCTGGTCGACGTGGAGGTCGAGGACGGGCTCCCGGACCCCCTCCCGGTCGGAGTCGAGCCCCTTCCCGACGAGCCCGCCGGTCGCCAGCACGAACGCGTCGGCGCCGTACGGCGCCGTGCGACCCTTCCGATCGACCGCGACCGTCTCCACGCGACCGTCGGTCGCGGACTCGACGCCGACGACGGGGTTCCCGGTCTCAAACCGGACGCCCTCGGCGTCGAGCGCGTCGAACAGGCGGTCTTCGAGCCGCAGGCCGGGGAGGCTCGGCGGGCCCATCGGGATCTCGAACACGTCGGCGCCGAGCCGGTCAGCGAGTTCTTCGCGGACCTCCTCGCCCCGGTCGTCGCCCAGGAACGCGGGGAAGCCGACCCGCTCGACGCGGTCGACGCCGCCTGCCTCGTCGACCACGTCGTGGAGGTGCGGCGCGACCGCCTTCGAGAGCGCCTCGCGGGCGGGGACGCCGTCTATCTCCTCGTCGTGGTCGAGCGCCTTCGCGAGCCGGGTGATCTTCGCGTCGGCGCGGAACGCCTCCGCGAACTCGACCTCCGCGCCCGCGGCGTCGAACGGCACGCCCGCGGCCTCGAGCCGCCCCGCGAAGGCGCGCGCGTCGTACTCCGTGAGCGACCGGAACCCGACGACCAGCATCGGGCGGTCGTCGCTCGCGAGCCCCGCCTCGGCGGCCGCGGGGTAGCGCGCCGTCGGCTTCACCGCGCCGCCGAACGTCGGGACGAGGGCGTTGCGGTCGGTGTGGCCGCCGCGGTACGCGTCGCCCGCGAGGTCGTCGAAGAGGTCGAGCCCCTCCCGGAGCGCGTCGCTCCCGACGACCCGATACGGGTGCGACTCGGGGAGCCGGTCGATCCCCTCGAACGGGTCGGCGAGCGGCCCCTCCGGGTCCGGCCACTCATCGCGGTCGAGGTTCCGGCCCGCGGTCGGCGGCCCGTCCCGGAGCGGCTTCGCGGGCTCGGTCGCCGGGACGTAGCCGAGCGCGTCGATCAGCCCGGAGGCCTGCCGCAGCGTGCTCGACTTGTGCGAGACGAGCCGCACGTCCGCGCCCTCGCGGGCGGCCGAAACCGCGGCCGTGATCGCGGCGAGGCCGCCGCCGATCACGAGCACGTCGCTGTTTATCGCCATCAGCGCCCTCCGTCGGTGGCCGCGTCGTCACTTGCGCGGCCCCCGTCGGTCGCCGCGTCGTCGCTTGCGCGGCCACCGTCCGCGGCCGCGGTCCCCGTGTCGCCGCCGGAGCCGTCGGCCCCCGGCGCGTCGGCGCCCGCGTCGAACGCGCCGAAGTCCACCTCGCCGTCGAGGTTCGCGGGGTCGCCGTCGCGGTTCATCGTGGTCGCGTGGAGCAGGCGGTTCAGCATCGCCTGCGAGAGCTGTTCGCCCCACAGCGCGTGGCGCTGGCCCTTCCAGCGCTCCTGGTACAGCTCGTCTTCCGCGTCGCGGACGACCGGCTCGGGGTACTCCTCGGCGAGCTCCGACGCGATGCGGTGCGTACAGAAGCCGCCCTGGCAGTTCCCCATCGAGGCGCGGGTCCGCAGCCGGACCGCGTTGAGGTCGGAGCCGGCGTCGTCGACAGCGTCCTGGACCTCCGCGCGGGTCACGCTCTCGCAGTTACAGACGATCGGGTTCGGGTCGTACTCGTCGAGCACGTCGTCGGCCCGGGAGCCGAGCCGCTGGCCCGAGCGCCGCGCGACGGGCGACCGGAGCCCGAACTCGTCCATCAGCTCCTCCATGCGCGCCGGGTCTTCGGAGCCCGGCAGCGGCGCCTCGGCGGTGTCGCAGGTCGCCTCGTGGCCGAGCGTCTCGCAGACGTGGTCGGAGATGGACTCGGCCATCATCCGGTAGGTGGTGAGCTTCCCGCCGACGATGGTCGTCATCCCCGGAAGGTCGTCGCGGTCGCCGTGGTCGAGGAGGAAGTAGTCGCGCGTGATGTCGGTCGGGTCCTCGGTGCCGGTCCCCGGGGGTTCGTACAGCGGGCGGACCCCCCAGAACGAGCGGAGCGTGCGGGCGTCTTCGAGCGCCGGCACGAGCTCCGAGAGCGTCTCGATCATCAGGTCGACCTCCCAGTCCTCCTCGGGGTAGTCCTCGGGGTCGTCGACCTCCTCGTCGGTCGTGCCGAGGATACAGGCGGTCTCGTGGGGGACGATGATGTCGGCGTCGCCCTTCGGCCGACAGCGGTTGATCACGGTGTCGACCTGCCGGGTGTTCATCACCGTCATCACGCCCTTCGAGGGGCGCACCTCCACGTCGACGCCAGCCATCTCGCCGACGTTCCCCGCCCACGCGCCGGTCGCGTTGACGACGTGCCGCGCGCGGATCTCCTCGGTCGTCCCCGGCTCGCGGTGGACGCGCTTCCCCGGTCCCGTCTCGTGTTCGATCTCGACGCCGACGACCTCGCCGTCCTCGACGAGCACGTCGGTCACCGGTGCGTGGGTCTCGATTCGCGCGCCATGCTCGCGGGCGTCCGCGGCGTTCGACACGCAGAGCCGGAACGGGTCGATCGCGCCGTCTGGTAAGGCGATCGCCTTCTCGACATCGCGCGCGAGGTACGGCTCGCGACGGCGCGCCTCCTCGCCGTCGATCACCTCGGCGGGAATGTTACACGCCTTACATCCCTCCAGCTTCTCCTGGAAGTACTCCTCGGAGTCCTCGGGTCGCTTGACGAACATTCCCCCTGTCTCCTCGACGCAGTGGGCCGCGATGTCGCGGAGAACTCGGTTCTCCTCGATACACTCCTCCGCGCTCTTCTGGTCCGAGACCGCGTAGCGGCCCCCGCTGTGGAGGAGCCCGTGCATCCGTCCGGTCGTGCCGTGCGTCAGGTTCCCCTTCTCGACGAGGACCGCGTCGAGCCCCCGTCGCGCCAGGTCCCTGACGACGCCGCACCCCGTCGAGCCCCCACCGACGACGACGACGTCCACTTGTCTGTCCATGCGAGCCACTTGGACCCCGACCACTTTACTTTACCTCCCGAGGTGCCCCACCCATAACTATCACGGATATTCAAGTAGTGTAATCCCTGCCAGCGCCGATTTATTTATATACTAGACTTTTTCATTCGCGCCGATGTCCGGATTTCAACAGGAAGATTATTATGGTAGTACATTATGTTCACGATCGGCGTGGTAGCTTCCGTGAAGATATGTCGCGGCGGCGGCGGTGCGTCTTCCGGCCGTTTCGGTCCGGCTCCGGACGGGTCGGCCTCGACGGTCGGACGCCGTGACGGCGAACGCGACCCCGGATTCGCCCCCGACGACGAGGCCGAGCCGGTCGCCGACGCACGCGGACCAGCGCCACAGGAGGGATCCACAACATGACACAGTACGTCGGTGCGATAGACCAGGGGACGACCGGGACTCGATTCATGGTGTTCGACCATGAGGGCCAGGTCGTCGCGAACGCCTACGAACAGCACGAACAGATCTACCCGAACCCGGGCTGGGTCGAACACGACCCGATCGAGATCTGGGAGAACACCCAAGAAGTCGTCCTCGACGGGCTCGCCGAGGCCGGGCTCGACGCCGATCAGCTCGAGGCCATCGGCATCACCAATCAGCGCGAGACGACCATCGTCTGGGACAAAGACTCCGGACGGCCGGTCCACAACGCGCTGGTGTGGCAGGACCGTCGGACGACCGACCGCGTCGAGGAGCTACAAGAGGACGAGAAGGTCGAGGAGATCCGCGAGAAGACCGGCCTCGAGGCCGACGCGTACTTCTCGGCGACCAAGACCGAGTGGATCCTCGACAACGCGGAGCCGCTCAAGATGCAGAGCTCGCGCGGCGGCGACCTCCGCGACCGCGCTCGCGCAGGCGAACTCGTGATGGGCACCATCGACTCGTGGCTCATCTACAACCTGACGGGCAACCACATCACGGACGTCACGAACGCCTCCCGGACGATGCTGTACAACATCCGGGAACTGGAGTGGGACGACGAGCTCTTAGACGAGTTCGACGTGCCCAAGGAGATGGTGCCCGAGGTACGCCCCTCCTCCGACGAGGACTACTACGGCCACACGGACGCCGACGGCTTCCTCGGCGAGGAGGTCCCGGTTGCCGGCGCGCTCGGTGACCAGCAGGCCGCGCTGTTCGGCCAGACCTGCTTCGACGAGGGCGACGCGAAGAACACCTACGGCACCGGCTCGTTCTACCTGATGAACACCGGGACCGACGCCGTCGAGTCCGACCACGGACTGCTGACGACGATCGGGTTCCAGATGTCCGGCGAGCCCGTCCAGTACGCGCTCGAAGGGTCCATCTTCATCACCGGCGCCGCCATCGAGTGGCTCGAGGACGTCGACCTGATCAACAACGCGGCACAGACCGCGGAGCTGGCGCGCTCGGTCGACTCGACCGACGGCGTCTACATGGTCCCGGCGTTCACGGGACTCGGCGCGCCGCACTGGGACGGCCGCGCACGCGGGACCATCGTCGGGATGACCCGCGGCACGAGCAAGGAGCACATCGTCCGGGCGACGCTCGAATCGATCGCCTACCAGACCCGCGACATCGCTGAGGCCATGGAGGCCGACTCCGGCGTGGAGACCACGACGCTCCGCGTCGACGGCGGCGCGGTGAAGAACAACTTCCTCTGTCAGCTCCAGTCCGACATCATCCAGACCGACATCGCGCGGCCCGAGGTCGACGAGACCACCGCGCTCGGCTCGGCGTACGCCGCCGGGCTCGCGGTCGGCTACTGGGACAACGTCGACGAGCTGCGCGACAACTGGCAGATCGACCGCGAGTTCACGCCCGAGAAGGACCAGGCCGATGTCGACAAACTCTACGGCCGCTGGGACGACGCGGTCGAGCGCTCGAAGAACTGGGCGATCGACGAGGAGGACGAATAGATGAGCGTCGAACTGCTGCCGGAACTGGCCGTCGCGGCCGACACCGTGCTACAGGTCGGCTACGACCCGGGCGCGCCGACCGACGTGATCCAGAGCCTGACCAATCCAGCGATCCTTCTCGGGGCGCTCGCGGGCGGCGCCTTCGGGGCGGCGCTCGGCGCCCTGCCGGCGTTCATCTTCACGGGCTTCCTCGTGATCGGCGGGTCGCTCGGCGGCGGTGGATTCGGCGTGGACGTCGGGTTCGGTCCCGTCTTCGGCCCGCATATCTCCTTCGCGGGGGGTGTCGCGGCCGCCGGTTACGCTGCCAACAAGGGCTATATGGAGTCCGGATTCGACTACCACAACGCGAAGGACATCGGCTTCGCGCTGGGGAGTAAACCCGACATCCTCGCCGTGGGGGCCGTCTTCGGCGTCTTCGGCGTCCTCATCGAGCAGCTCTCCCGGCAGCTGGCGATCCCGGTCGACCCGATCCCGGTGAGCATCGTCATCAGCGCCCTCGTCGTTCGGGCGGTGTTCGGATACAGCATCGTCGGCAAGGTGAGCGACAAGGCGAACGGCTACTTCGACATGGGGCCGTTCGAGCGCGAGCAGATGCGCGAGCCCGGCGAAGTGGTGGGCGACGGCGGCAAGGCCAGTGAGGACCGCCTCGCCGTCGAGCCGTGGCTGCCGAACATGTACAAGTGGTCGCACGTCGCGGCGATCGGCTTCTTCGCCGGTCTCGCCTCGGCCGTCATCACGTACAACATGATCACCGGCGGGCACGGCCTCATCGCCGTGTTCGCCGGCTTCGGGATCAGTGCCGGGTCGCTGCTGTTCCTGAACCTCGGCGTCGACCGGATCCCGGTCACCCACCACATGACGCTGGCGGGGTCGACCGCCTTCCTCTCCGTGTGGCAGGGAGGCATCACGACGCTCACGGACCTCTCGGCGGCCGACCTGACCGCGCCGCTGGCGTTCGGCGCCGCGCCCGCGCTGCTGTTCGGCGCGCTGTTCGGCGTGTTCGCCGCGGTCGTCGGTGAGGCGTCGCAGCGCGTGGTCTACGCGCACTCCGACACGCACTTCGACCCGCCGGCGGCCGCCATCGTGGTCTGGTCGCTGACGCTCGGCCTGCTCGTCATCGCCGGACTGCTCAACTGGGCCGTCTGGATCCCCGGCACGGGGATCTAACGCGTCCTCACTTTCGGCAGGGGTCTTTTATTATGGCACATCGCTCATCCGCGGTCGGTCGGAATCGCCCGGACAGCGACCGGTGTCTCGGTGACGGCGCCCCGGTGCGACCGTCAGTCCGGGAGCAACGCGGAGAAGGCGAGGAACGCGCCGGCGGCGACCGCGGACGCGGCGACGGCGACCGTCGTCACCTCGACGCCGAGATACCGGGCGATCAGGGCGAGCGCGCCCGCCAGAACGAGCGCGACTCCGACCGCGCCGTGGTGGTAGCGCCCCGCAGTCGGCTGGTCGGCGACCGCCGCCGAGTCGCGGTCGACGAAGATCCGGGCGCCCCACCACACCGAGCCGAACCGGGCGCCGATCCCGATCGCGGCGGCGGCGATCGAGACGAACTCGATGTCGCCGACGGTGAACATGCCGGCACCGAACGCGGCCACGGTCGTCAGGACGGCGACAACTTTGCTCCGGTCGTCGACCGTGTGGAGCGCCTCCACGCCCGGGTCGTTCGACATACCAGTCGTAGTTCGCCCGACGCTGGTATAGGTTTCCATCGGGCGAGTCCCGCGCTCGCTCCCGCGACCGCGGTCGGCGCCGTCGAGGGCGCGCGTCCGGTGAGCCCTCGCCGCGGAGCGAACGTGGGGTATTTAATCACCGCGCCGAGGAGGAGGTGGTATGTTGGACCGGCTCGGGCTCGACCGGCGGGATCGGCGGAACCTCCTCGTCGTGATGGCAGTCGTCGCGGCCGTGACGGCGGTGGTCTCGGCGGGAACGATCTCCGTTCGGCTCGTCGTCGGCGTGATAGCCGGCCTCATCAGCGGAGTCGTCTTTGTCGTCTCCACGGCGCTAATCAACCGATACAAACCCGAACACTGGTAACGGGCCGGTCGGCGCGCCGAACCCGCCCGACTGCGCCGCCGCGCGCGCTCCGCGAGTCGCGACAGTTTTGTTCGGCGATCACGGAGGGGGGCCCGTGAACATCGACGACCGGATCGAGCGACGGCTCGGCTACGACGCGGGCATGAGCGTTCTCGCCGACTTCGAGGCCGTCTCCCCGGTCACCCACGTCGACTCGCCGGTCGGTCGCGGCCCGGCCATCGAGCGCCTGCTCGACGTGTTCGAGCCCGCGTTCTCCGGGTCGCTCCCGCCGAGCGTCTACGTGTACGGCCCGAAGGGGAGCGGGAAGTCCGCCGTCGTCTCCTCGCTGTTCGACCGGCTCGCGGCGCACAGCGGCCCCCGTCGGGCCATCCAGACGACGACGCGGGCGGTCGAACCGACGATCCCCGGGTTCGTCTACGTCGACGCCCGGCGGGCGTCGACCCGCTTCCGACTGTACCACGCGATGCTGGCCGCCATGAGCGACGACTCCGTTCCCGACCACGGGATCGGGACCGAGGAGCTGGCCGCCTCCCTGCGCGACGCGATGCGCACCGGTCCGGACCTCGTCGTCGCCGTCGACCACGCGAACGAGGCCGAGACGCCGACGGCGGCGACGCTGATCGACTGGCTGAACGACGTGGGCGAGCGGCTCGTCCCCGCGTTCCTCGGCCGCGATCCGCCGGACGCGATCGGCTGGGAGCCGGAGACGACCGTCGAGTTCGCGAAGTACCGCCGACACGTGCTCGTCGAGCTGCTGACGAGCCGGTGCTCGACGGGGCTCGGCCGAGACGCGCTCAGCCACGACCAGATCCGCGAGGTCGTCGAGTGGGCCGCGGGCGACGCCCACGACGCCCTCGCCGCCGTGATGGGCGCGGCGGTCAACGCGGAGCGGTCGGGGGCGTCGACGATCCGATCCGGCGACGTCGACGCCGGCGTCGACGGCGTTCCCCGGCCCTGCGTGGCGCTGGGGCGTGTGCTCGCGCTCCCCGAGAGCCGCCAGCGGCTCCTCTACGAGCTCGCCGGGCTCTCCGAGGACGAGCGCTCGACCGTCGGCGTGGCGACGGAGACCATCGCGGCGCGCTCGGGCGTCGACCTCTCGGCGTCGACGGTCAGGCGCGTGCTCTACGAGCTGGCCGACGCCGGCCTGCTCGAACGAGTCACCGTCCGCGAGACCGACGGTAAGGGCCGACCGCCGAGCCGGCTCGTCCCGCTGTTCCCGACGGTCGTCTTCAGCGAGCTGTTCGACCGTCGCACCCGCTCCGGGTAGGCGCCGAGCGGGCGGCCGCCGTCCGGTCCGCCCTGCCTCCGTTCGAACGGAAGACAGTTGTCGCCGTGCCGCCGACCCGATGGTATGGTTCCGCCCCTCGCGCTCGACATCGACGGTACGCTGACGACGCCGAGCGGCCGGATCGATCCGCGAGTCTTCGAGTTGTTGCCCGGGTGGGACGCGCCGGTCGTGTTCGCCACCGGCAAGGCGTTCCCGTACCCGGTGGCGCTCGCGCACTTCCTCGGCCGCGAGGAGACCGTGATCGCGGAGAACGGCGGCGTCGCGTACGTCGGCGGCGAGACGACGCTCGTCGGCGACCCGGACGCGGCGTGGGCCGTCGTCGAGGCGTTCCGCGAGCGCGGCGGAGCGATCGGCTGGGGCGACGGCGACACGGTGAACCGCTGGCGCGAGACGGAGGTCGCGCTCGGACCCGACGTCGACGCGGGGCTGCTCCGCGAGGTCGCCGCGGCCGCGGGCGACGACGTGGAGATCGTCGACACCGGCTACGCCTACCACGTGAAATCGGTGGGGGTCAGCAAGGGTCGCGCGCTCCGCGTCGTCGCCGAGGCGCTCGGCGTCGACCCCGCCGCGTTCGTCGCGATCGGCGACAGCGAGAACGACGCGTCGACGTTCGGCGTCGCCGGCGAGTCGTACGCGGTCGCCAACGCCGACGCCGCCGCCCGCAATGCCGCCGACGAGGTGGTGGACGACGGGTACATGAACGGGACGGTCTCGGTGCTCGAACGGCTGCGCGAGCGCGCCGAGTAGTCCGTATCCGGCGGCGGAGCGCGTCCGCTCTGCTCAGCTCGTCCCGGCGACTCCGGGGGACGCGTACGGGTCATCTGTTCGATTCGGGGGCATCGCCCTCGGGGTCGGTCTCCGCTCACGCGTCCGTCACGGCCGCGAGTTCGCGGAGCGAGTCGATTTCGTGGGTGGGCGCGACGGAGAGGGTCGTGTCCCGGCAATGTGGCCGTCGGACGAACGCCGAGTCCAGCCCGGCCCGGTGGGCCGCTCTCACGTCGCTCTCGCTGTCGCCGACGTAGAGCGCCGACTCGGCGCCGAGCTCCGCGAGCGCCCGGTCGAGATAGTGCGTGTTCGGCTTCTTCAGGTCCAGGCTCTCGACACTCTTCTCTCGGCCGTGATAGGCGTCGAACGCGTGCCGCAGGCCGAAGAAGTCCAACACGAACGCGACCGTGCTGTGGTGGTTGTTGCTCACGACGCCGCGGGGTCGATCGAGGTTCGTGACGCTCCGAACGTCGTCGTAGAGCGCCCGTGACCCCGACTCGAACTTCTCGAACTGAGACCGTTCGTCGAGCCGCTCTCGGGCTCGCCAGAACGCCTCCACGTCCACGTCGTAGACCGCGCACATCTCACGCAGTCTCTCGACGGTCGTCCCGCCTACGACGTCGTCGACGTGCGCTTGGTCCGGGTCCCGGACGCCTACCGCTTCGAACGCTTCCCGCGTCGCTTCGACCGCCGTCTCGTGGGCCGGCGGCTCGACCAAGACGCCGTCGTTGTCGAAGAGAACCGCGTCGTATCCGGTCACGCCTCCGTGTTTCCCGAAATTCGGATTAGTCGTTTCGGTGTCCCGGTTCGACCGGCCACACGGCGGCCGCGTCGAGAGGGCGGCGTCGTCGGCCAGCGACCGCTGCGATCACTCCTCACTGTACGGATACCGCGCCGTCGACCCGCATTCCGTACACCGGACGACCACGCGCCCGGGTCGCGTCCGGACGCGGCTCGTCTTGCCGGGGCGGAGGTAGACGGCGCAGTCGTCGCAGGCGCGCCGTGAGAGCTCGGCGGGAACGCCGCAGCGGTTGCGCTCGGCGATCCGGCGGGCGCGGGCGACGTACTCGCGGGCGCGGTCGTACTCATCGTCGACGACCGCCTCGCGGGCGAGGACGAACAGCCGCTCGATCCGCTCCGCCGGGATGCCCATGTCACCGAGGGCGGCGCGCGGCGCCAAAGAGGTTGTTATCCGGGTCGGGCGGGGCGGCCGCCCGGACCGTGCCGACGCTCCGGACGCGGGGCGCCGGCCGGGACCCGCACGCTTTTTTATCGGTCCGACCCAACCGAGTGATATGAAAGAATCCCTGATGGACGTGATCTGCTGTCCGCTCGACAAGGCGACTCTCGAACTCGACGTCGACGACGCGGACGACGAGGAGGTCCTCGCCGGGACGCTCACCTGTAGGGAGTGCGGCGAGACGTACCCCATCGAAGACGGGATCCCGAACCTCCTCCCGCCGGACATGCGCGAGGAGGCGGCTGCGTAGGGGGTTCCGCTCCGGAGCGGCGGGAGCGGATCCGCCCCGAGGCGCCGACCGCGGCGACGGCCTCCGGCGGTCGACGCCGCCGCCCGAACTCCTCGCTCGTGTGAATCTTTTTTTAGTGCGGGGTCGTGGTTCCACCCGTGCCGACACTCGACGTCGAACTGAACGGGGAGGCGGTCCACGACATCGACGCGCCGGACTCGTTCGTCACCGACGGGCCGTTCCCGGTCGTGCTCGAGAACAGCGGCCGCTCGACGCACGTCCACCTTCACTTCGACGACGAGCTGGACCGGGTGGCGACGCTCGACGAGGGGAACCACTTCGTCGCCGACGAGGCCACCCGTCACGTCCACGTGTCGACCGCCGACGTCGACGAGCGGGTCCGCGGCAAGCTGAAGATCGTCACCGGGTACGGGTCGAACACGCGCTACGTCGACGTGCGGGTCGATCCGTCGCCCGACTCCCCGAGCGAGCCCGTCGCCGTCGACGAGACGCTCTCCGCCCCCCCGGAGCAGACCCCGGAGGTGCCGCCCGGGCAGCGCGCGGTGAACGCGCTCGACCGACTCGTTCGGCGCGGCGGGGTCGCGGGCGCGGCGTTCGGGCTGATCGCGGTCGTCGCCGCAGTGGGGGTCGCGCTCGCCGCCGACAGCGCCGTCGTCTGGCTCGCGGTGGGGGTCGCGCTGATGACCGCGTTCGGCGCGGTGCTGCTCGCGGTGACGTGAGGCGACGCGGGTCGCCGTCCCGCCCGTTCCCCCGCGCGCGGTCCGCGTCCTCTCAGTCGGGATCCGCGCGCTTTTAACCGTCCCACCGGAACGAAACGCCATGAGCTTCGAGAAGGAAGACGAGGTCGTGCTCCACGACAAACACAGCGAGTACGACGGCGAGACGGGCACGATCACGCAGGTCATGGAGACGATGTTCGGCGACGCGACGTACACGGTCAGCTTCGAGGACGGTCAGGAGACGGGCGTCCCCGAGAACGCGCTCGACGCCGTCGAGAGCGAGGAGTAACGCGGCCCCACCCCGCACCGCATGCCGAAAGTCCCCTTCCACTACGTCGACCTCCGCGCGTTCTCGTACGCCACGGAGGACGTGAAACGCGTCGAGCAGGCGCTGTACTCCCTCCTCCCCGACGAGGTCGAACTCGACCGCGTCGAGAACGTGGGGCACCACGGGGACCGCATCGTCGTGCTCTCGGCGCGGGTCGAGCGGGCCGACGAGATGCGACACGTGTTAGACCGGCTCGCAGAGCTGGAGGACCTCGACCGCGTCCTCGACGAGCTCGACGAGCGGGTCGACGACAACTGCGCGCTGTTCCTCCGCCTCGACAAACAGGCGGCGTTCCGCGACGAGGTCCGCCTCGGCCCGGGTCTCACCGTCCGCACGAAGGTCGAGGCGTACCCGGCGAAGAAGGAGAAGGCAGTCGCGAACGCCCGCGAGACGCTCTCGCGGCTGGCCGACGACGACTGACAGACTACTGTTCGGCGACAACTGATCGACGACGGCCGCGCGATCGAGCCGCGCTCTCCCGGTCGCGTGCCCCGGCCGCACCCGCGGCGTGACTTTTTCACCCGTCCCGTCGATGTCACGTCATGACCGATCCGTTCGTGGTCGTCGGCGCCGACGCGGCTGGATTGAGCGCGGCCAGCAAGTTCCGTCGCGAGGCGCCCGACCGAGAGGTCGTCGTCTTCGAGAAGGGTCGC
>NZ_NEWI01000060.1:0-17103 GCF_002135005.1 Halorubrum sp. SD612
GTCCGCGCCGGCCTCGATGGCGGCGGTGACCCGTCGCTTGCGCGCCTCCCAGTCGCCGACGGCGCCGTCGGCTTTGACCCAGACCGTGCGTGTCATTGTCGGAACCTCACGGCGCGGCGGCTTGAAAACTGCGAAAGGAACAGGGAGTCCGACCGGATCTCGCACGGTCGACCGCGGGCGCTCGGCCCGCCCTCAGGCCTCGACGAACCCGCCTGCCCGCAGCGCCTCGTCGACGCCGGCGTCGTCGTGGACGACCGCCGACACCGCTCTCGCGATCCCCTCCGGGTCGTCGTGCTGGAAGATCGACCGCCCCATCGACACCCCGGCGGCGGCGCCATCCATCGCGCCGCGTACCATCTCGACCGTCTCCCGGTCGGTGCCCTTCGAGCCGCCGGCGATGACGACGGGGAGCCGCGTCGACTCCGTCACGCGGGCGAACGAGTCGCCGTCGCCCGAATACCCGGTCTTCACCACGTCGGCGCCGAGCTCCTCGGCGAGCCTGACGGCGTGTCCGAGGGCCTCCGGATCGGACTCGTCGACGCCCGGGCCCCGGGCGTACGCCATCGCGAGGACGGGGAGCCCCAGCCGCTCCGCGTCGGCGGTCAGCTCCGCGAGGTCCTCGATCTGGTTCGGCTCGTACTCCGAGCCGACGTTGATGTGGAAGGAGACGGCGTCGGCGCCGGCCCGGACCGCGTCCGCCGCCGTGCCGGTGACGCGCTTGTCGCTCTCGTCGGGGCCGATCGTCGTCGAGCCGTTGAGGTGGACGATGTACCCCGCGTCGTTCTTGTTCGGGTGGACCCGCTCCGCGATCCCGCGCTGGGTGAGCACCGCGTCCGCCCCGCCGCTGGTGACGCCGTCGATCGTCGACTCGATGTCGACGAGCCCCTCGACGGCGCCCATCGTGATCCCGTGGTCCATCGGGACGATCAGGTAGCGGTCGTTCGTGGAGATGCGGTCGAGTCGTGCCGAGAGTCCTGCTGTCATAGTGGGGTGGGTCGTTGTGTGAGAGTGTGGCAATCGTAGGTAAGTGGGTTTCGTTCGGGGACGTATTGGCTCCGAGGCGCCGGGATCAGACCGACTCTGTCGCCTCGGCCCGCGAGCGGCGGCCGCGCTCCGCGCCCTCGGTCAGTTCGCGGGAGAGCGCCTCCAGCCGGTCGGCGACCGCCGCGGTCGGGAGGTCCTCCGCGACGCCCTCGGCGACGATGTCGACCAGCGCGGAGCCGACGATGATCCCGTCGGCGCCGCCAGCGACGATCCGCTCGGCGTGCTCGCCGGACGAGATGCCGAACCCGACCGCCTTCGGCACGTCGTACTCGCGGAGCCGGTCGAGGCTCGCCGTGGTCTGGTCTGAGACGTCGTCCCGGGCGCCGGTCGTCCCGAGCCGGGCCTGGACGTACACGTAGCCTGAGACGCGCTCCATGAGCCGGTCGAGGCGGTCCGCGCGCGTCGTCGGCGCGACGATGAAGACGAGGTCGAGCCCGAACTCGTCGCAGGCCTCGCGCAGCGGGTCCGCCTCCTCGGCCGGCAGGTCGGGGACGACGAGGCCCTGAATCCCGGCCGCGGCGGCGCGCTCGACGAAGGGCCGCGGTCCCTCGCCCTCACCGTACTGGTAAATGAGATTGTAGTACGTCATACAGACTAACGCGGCGTCCACGTCGAGGTCCTCCGCGAACGCGAAGAACCGCCCCGGCGTCATCCCCGCGTCGAGCGAGCGGACGAGCGCCTCCTGTATCGTCGACCCCTCCGCGATCGGCTCGGAGAAGGGGAGGCCGAGCTCGATCACGTCCGCGCCGCCGCGGTCGAGCGCCTCGACGTACGCCTTCGACGACTCGTAGTCCGGATCGCCGACGACGAGGTACGGGACGTAGGCCGGGCCGTCCGCGAACGCCGCGGCGATCGCCGAGGAGTTGGCGGGCTCCCCCATTCAGATTCCCTCCGTGAACATCGACATGTCCGGCGCGTTCGGCACGTCCCGCTGGTCGGTCTCCTCGATGGCGGCGTCGAGGTCCTTGTCGCCGCGCCCCGAGACGTTCACGATCACGCGCTCGCCGAGGTCCTCGTGGTGCTCCTCGAGGTAGCCGAACGCGTGCGCCGTCTCCAGCGCCGGGATGATCCCCTCCGTGTTCGAGAGCCGGTGGAACCCCTCCAAGGCGGCGTCGTCGTCGACCGCGACCGGGTCGACGCGGCCCTCGTCGACGAGGTACGCGAGCTCCGGACCGACGCCGGCGTAGTCGAGCCCGGAGGAGACGGAGTGGCTCTCCATGATCTGCCCGTCCGAGTCCTGGAGCAGCTTCGTCCGCGCCCCGTGGAGGACGCCCTCGTCGCCCGCGTACAGCGACGCGGAGTTCGGCGCGACGCCCTCCTCCTCGTCGACTTCGAGGGTGGAGCCGCCCGCCTCGACCGCGTGGAGGGCGACGGACTCGTCGTCGACGAAGTCGGCGAACGTGCCCATCGTGTTCGACCCGCCGCCCGCGCAGGCGACCACGTCGGTCGGGAGCCCGCCCGTCTTTTCGATCGCTTGCTCGCGCGCCTCCTCGGAGATGACCGCCTGGAAGTCGCGGACCATGACCGGGAACGGGTGCGGGCCGACGATCGACCCGATCACGTAGTGGGTGTCCTCAACGGTCTCCGCCCAGTCGCGCATCGTCTCGGAGATGGCCTCCTTGAGGGTGCCGCGCCCGGTGGTGACGGGCTTGACCTCCGACCCGTTGAGCTTCATCCGGAACACGTTGGGGCGCTGGCGGTTGATGTCGCGCTCGCCCATGTAGATCGTACAGGGCATGTCCAGGTGCGCGGCCGCCATGGCCGTCGCGGTGCCGTGCTGGCCGGCGCCCGTCTCCGCGATGATGCGCTCTTTGCCCATGTACTTCGCCAAGAGGACCTGCCCGAGCGCGTTGTTCAGCTTGTGGGCGCCGCCGTGGAGGAGGTCCTCGCGCTTGAGGAACACCTCCGTGTCGTAGCGCTCCGAGAGCCGGTCGGCGCGCTGGAGCGGCGTCGGCCGCCCGCCGAACGCCGCGAGCCGCTCGCGGAACTCGTCCATGAACCCGTCCTCGTTGTTCAGGACGTAGCGCTCGTACGCGTCGGCCAGCTCCTCGATGGCGGGCATCAGCGCTTCCGGGACGTACTGGCCGCCGTACCGGCCGAACTTCCCGTCGTCGCGCCCGCGCTCGCGGCCCGGTCGCCGCGAGGGCACCGCGCCGTCCGTTGCTTCCGTCGTCCGCGTGTCGGTCTCGCTCATGTGGGTGTCTCCGTTGTCTCCGTCGCGTCGTCGTCCGCGGCCGCCGCGTCATCGCCGTCCGCGGTCGCCTCGTCGCCGCCGGCCTCCGTCCGCACCAGTTCGCGGGTGTTCGCCGCCACGTCGCCCTCCATGATCGCGCTCCCGACGAGCAGCGCGTCGGCGCCCGCGGCCCGCATCCGGCGGACGTCGGCGGGCGATCCGATGCCGCTCTCGGCGATCAGCGTGACCTCGTCCGGGACCTGGGGCGCCACGGACTCGAAGGTTCCGAGGTCGACGACTAGCTCCGCGAGGTCGCGGTTGTTCACGCCGATCGTCGTCGCGCCCGCGTCGAGCGCGCGCTCCAGCTCCTCCCGGTCGTGGACCTCGACGAGGACCTGGAATCCCCGGTCTCGGGCGGCCTCGAGCAGTGTCGGGAGGTCGTCGCCGACGAAGCGGGCGATGAGCAGGACCACGTCGCTCTCGACGGCGTCGAGCTGCGCCTCCTCGACGACGAAGTCCTTCCGGAGGACCGGTACGTCTACCGCGTCGCGCACGCGTTCGAGGGTGTCGACGCTCCCGCCGAAGTGCCCCGGCTCGGTGAGCACGCTCAGCGCGGCCGCCCCGCCGGTGACCATCCCCTCCGCGAGCGCGACGGGATCGTCCTCGCGGCTCCCCTCGGTCGTCGGGCTCGTGGGCTTCACCTCGGCGATAAGCGGGACGCGGTCCTCGGCGTCGGCCCGTTCGAACGCGGCCGAGAGGTCGCGCGGCGAGACCGAGATGTCCCCGTCGGCTCCCCGGGCCGCGCTCGCCCGCTCCCGGGCGCCGGACAGGATCGACCTGACCGCCGGCGCCAGCTCGTCTGGATCGTCCATTACTATACACTAATGTACGTATCTGTTCATAAGGCTTGCGGGGGCGGCCGGGGCGCCGTGGCTTCTCACAGAGAAGCCGAACACGTTCCCGTGCCGATGACTTAAGTGATTCACCCTTCCAATGAAGGGTATGAGCCTGTCCGGTACGTCCGGCGTCTTCGCCCGGCAGTTCGACGAGATCGGTCGGACCGTCCAGATCGGGTTCGCCGGCGGTCGCGTCATCTCGGTGTCGTTCCCCGCCGAGCACCCCGGCGACGCCGACGGCGACCACGACCTGTTAGACAGGATCGACGCGTACCTCGGCGGCGAGCGCGACGAGTTCGCCGAGGTCGCGCTCGGCCTCACGGTTCCGACGGACCGGCGCGAGGCGCTGGAGGCGCTCCGGAGCGTCCCGTACGGCGAGGAGGTCTCCGTGAGCCGACTCGCGCGGCTCGGCGGGTTCGACCCCGACGACCCGGACGACCTGAAGGTCGTGACGGGAGCGCTCGCCGACAACCCGATCCCGGTCCTGCTGCCGGACCACCGGGTGAGCGGCGGGCCGTACGCGACGCCGAGCGACGTGCGGAGCGAGCTCCGGCGCGTTGAGGGAATCTCTCGGTAACGGCACCCCGGCGTCAGCGCGCGAGACCGGCGTATCGCGTATAAGAAGTCTTTGTTATCGTTCATTATAGATACACGACCGAGCCGGCTCTAATACCGCCGCGCCCGGGCCGTTACAACTGTCGTTGGTGATTCGACATGAACGGTGAGAAGCGAACGGGAGCGGAGACGGACGGACCGATGACTGCGATGTCGCGTCGGGGGGCGCTCGGCTTCCTCGGAGTTGCCGGGTTCGCCGGGTTGTCGAGCACGACCGCGAGCGCGAAGCAGAGGAAGGGTAACGGAAACGGCGGGAACGGAAACGGCGGGGGCGACAACGGTGCCAGCGCGGAGATCAACGTCTTACCGAACCCGAACTTCATCACGAACGCAGCCGGGGAGGTCCCGCCGTTCGACCCGGACGTTGAACCGTTCGATCCGGCGCCGGTCTCGACCCCGCTCGATGAGATCATCGAGGGGAGCGAGGAGTACGACTCGACGCTCGGTCGCTCGCTGAACGACGGGAAGCATCAGGTCGTCCGACCGCCGGCGGGGTACGACCGCGAGGAAAGGTACGACGGCTCGTGGGCCCCGGTGACGTGGGGCGAATACGGCGCGGTCGGCGGAACGGCGACCGTCGGCGGCGTGAAGCCGGACAACGGGAACGGCGGGAACGGCAATGGGAACGGCGGCGCGACCGGAACGCGCGTCAACATCAACGTCGAGAACGCGCTGCCGAACGGTCAGTACACGATCTGGGTCGTCAAGTTCGCCGCGCTCGCGGACGACAGCGACCTCGGCCCGAGCGACCCGTTCGTGACGCCCGCCGGGAACGGGCTGGTCGGCTTCCACAACCTCGGCCAGAAGTTCGGCGACGACGGCGACTCGGAGAACGACTTCACGGTCGACGAGAACGGCGACGGCGGGATTCGCGTCTTCAACGAGGGCGGCGACCTGACCGGGATCCCCGGGTTCAACGAGCCGGGATACCCGTTCGTCGGCGAGGCCGACGACTACGAGCAGAGCGCGGACCGACTCAGCGAGATCGCGAACGACCTGCGAGAGGAGGACGAGATCCACTTCGTCGGCGCGTTCCACTACGACGACCAAGTGTGGGGCGTCTACCCCGGCCCCTGGCACGTGAACCAGTTCAGCGCGGTCTTCCAGTTCTGACCGCGACGGCAGCCCGGCCGACCGGCCGGCTCAGATCTCGAAGTCGGGCGTGTCGAACGCGCCCTCGTCGGCGTCGACGTCGTAGCGCTCGATCCCGGTGAGCGCGACGTCGAGCGTCGCCTCGGCGTCCCACCGCCCCGTGTTGATCGCGAGGTCGTAGATCGAGCGGTCGGACAGGTCGATCCCGTAGTAGGACTTGTACCGCTGCTCCTCGATTACCTCCCGGACCTGCATCTCCGAGGTCATCTCCTCGCGGTCGGCCGTGCGGTCCGCGCGGACCTCGTCGGGCGCGTCGAGCCAGATCCGGATGTCGGCGCGGTTGCCGGCGAGCCAGCCCGCCAGCCGCGACTCCAGCACGAACGCCTTGTTCGCGGTTCCCCATTTCTCGGCGATGCGACGGAGCCGCTGGTCGAGCGCCCGGTCGATCTCCTCGGACTCGCCGGTCTCGGCGATGAGCTGCGAGAGGCTCATGTCCCGCTCGGCCGCGATTTCGCGGAACAGCTCGCCCCCGGAGACGTAGCCGCAGTCGAGCGCGTCGGCGATCCCCTCGACGAGCGTCGTCGCCCCGCAGCCCGGCGGGCCGGAGACGGTGACGAACAGGTTCCGGTCGATCCGTCTGTCGGGCTCCGGCGGGGTGCCGCTCATGCGTGTTGCGCCACGGAAGGCCGTCGGATAAACGGGTCGGTTGCGGGAACGCCCGCCGGACCGGCCGGGCGGGCCGTCTCGCCGCCGGGCGGGCGACGCGGTTCGACGCAACCGATTTCCCGTCCGGAGCCCTCGTGATCGCCGTGAGCGAAACCACGGACCGCGGCGACGAGGCCGCCGCGCGGGCGCTCCTCCGCGACGCGGTCGAGCGCGGCGCGATCGCCGACCCCGACTTCGACCCGGAGTCGGTCCCGATCGCGGACGCCGACGTGCTCGCCCGGCTCTCGCCGCCGGTCCGCCGCTGGTGGGTCGAACGTTTCGGCGCGTACGTCGGCGAGAACGGCGGCTTCTTCACGCCGCCGCAGCGCGAGGCGATCCCCCACGTCGACGCCGGGGAGAACTGCCTCGTCGCCGCCCCGACCGGCAGCGGGAAGACGCTCGCCTCCTTCCTCGCGGTCCTCGACGACCTCTTCGCCCGCGACCGCGACGGCGAACTCGAGAACTCCGTCTACTGCCTCTACGTCTCGCCGCTGAAGTCGCTCGCGAACGACATCGAGCGCAACCTGGAGGCGCCCTTGGAGGGGATCGGCGAGGCGGTCGCCGCCGCGGAGGCGGACGGCGACGACGCGGCGGGCGAGGACGGCGCCTACGACCCCGGCGTCAGGCAGGCGATCCGCCACGGCGACACCTCGAAGGCGGACCGGCGGGCGATGCTCTCGGAGACGCCGCACGTCCTCAACACCACGCCGGAGACGCTGGCGATCCTGCTCAACTCGCCGAAGTTCAAAGAGAAGCTCCGGACCGTCGAGTACGTGATCGTCGACGAGATCCACTCGCTGGCGGCGAACAAGCGCGGTACCCACCTCGCGGTGTCGCTGGAGCGACTGACGGAACTGGCGCGCAACGAGGGCCCGGACGCAGGCGAATCGGCCGGCGGCCCGGCGCCGCACGCGCCCGGCGACATCACCCGGATCGGCTGCTCGGCGACGGTCGAGCCGCTCGACGGGATCGCCTCGTTCCTCGTGGGGCGCGAGCGCGCCGCGGGCGCCGTCGGCGAGTTCGAGGGATTCGAGACGCGCCCCTGCGAGGTGGTCGACGCGCGGTTCGCCCGCGAGTTCGACCTCGAACTCCGGACGCCGGCGGCCGACCTCATCCACACGCCGCGGTCGGCGGTGACCGACCGCTTCTACGAATCGCTTCACGACCTCGTCGAGGCCCACAAGAACACGCTCGTGTTCACGAACTCACGGTCTGGCGCCGAGCGAACCCTTCAGGAGCTCCGCCAGCGGTTCGACTACGACGAGTCGGACTCGGGCGTCCACCACGGGAGCCTCGGCGAGACGCAGCGAACGCGGGTCGAGGAGGGGCTGAAGTCGGGCGATCTCGACGTGGTCACCACCTCGACGAGCCTCGAGCTCGGCATCGACATGCCACACCTCGACCTCGTGGTTCAGGTCGGCTCGCCGAAGTCGGTCGCGGCGCTGCTCCAGCGCGTCGGCCGGGCGGGCCACAGCCCGGGCGAGACCGTCGAGGGACGGGTGTTCGCCCTCGACCGGGACGAGCTGATCGAGTGCGCGACGCTGCTCGCGCGCGCCGAGGAGGGGTTCGTGGACCGGGTGTTCCCGCCCGAGGGCGCCTACGACGTTGCCGCCCAGCACGTGTACGGGATGGCCATCAACCGGATCCGCCCCGACCGCGAGGTCCGGGAGGTGCTGCGCCGCGCGCACCCGTACCGCGGCTTCGACGACGAGGCGTACGAGCGGCTGTTCCGGTACCTCACCGGCGACTACGACGGACTGGAGGAGAAGAACGTCTACCCGAAGGTGTGGCGCGACGGCAACGACCCGCCCGACGGCGAGCACCACTACCCCGAGTACCCGGTCGGCGAGACGCTCGTCGGGAAGCGCGGGCGGCTCGCGCGGGTCATCTACATGACGAACGTAGGGACGATCCCCGACTCGTTCACCTGCGACGTGTTCACGCGCGACGACAAGTGGGTCGGCACGCTCGACGAGTCGTATCTCGACACGCTGGAGTCCGGCGACGTGTTCGCGCTTGGCGGCGAGCGGTTCGCGTTCCGCTACCGCCGCGGCTCGAAGGTGTACGCCGACCGGACGAGCGAGCGCCCGACCGTCCCCTCGTGGTTCGCCGAGCGACTTCCCCTCTCGGCGGACCTCGCCCGCGAGGTGTTGGCGTTCCAGGCCGAACTCCTCGACCGGCTGGCCGGCGATGACCCGAGCGCCGGCCCCGCCGCGGTCCGAGCGTGGCTCCGCGAGTTCCCCCTCGACGGGAACGCCGTCCGCGCGCTCGCCCGGATGTACGACGAGCAGGTCCGGTACGCCGGCGCCGAGGCCGTCTCGACGCCCGACCGCCTCGTCGTCGAGGAGGAGCTCGACCGGAGCGAGTACAAGCGCCGCTTCTACGTCCACTCGACGTACGGGCGCCGGTTCAACGACGGCCTCTCGCGGCTCGTCGCGGCGGCGGTGGCGAACCGGACCGACGCCAACGTCGCGGTCGCGGTCGCGGATCGCGGGTTCAGCCTCGCGCTCCCGCTCAACCGCAAGGTCGACGTGGCGGGTATCCTCGCCGACCTCGACCCGGAGACGGTCCGGGAGGACCTCCGCGAGGCTGTTCAGGGGACCGACCTGCTCCAGCGCTACTTCCGGATCAACGCCGGGCGCGCGCTGCTCATCCTGAAGCGGTACAAGGGGTACGAGAAGTCGGCGGCCGAACAGCAGGTCTCCGCCGAAATGTTGCTGTCGTTCGCGGCCGATCTGGAGGAGTTCGCCGTGTTGGAGGAGACGTACCGCGAACTGCTGGAGGACCGCCTCGACGTGGGCGGGATCCGCAAGGCCGTCGGCCGGATCGCGGGCGGCAACCTCGCGGTCGAACACCGCGTCGTCGACTCGCCGAGCCCGCTCGCGTTCGGTCTGGCGACGCTCGTCGACTCCGACACGGTCATCGCTGACGACGAGTCCGCGGTCCTGCGGGAGTTCCACGCCCGCGTCCTGGAGGAAATCGGCGACGGGCCGCGGAGCGCCGACCGCGGCGCCGAACCGCCCGGGGACCGGGAGGGCGACTGAGATGGCGGAGCCCGCGCCGTCGACGGCGTCGCCGCGCTCCCGGCTCCGGCTCCGGTTCGCCGGCGCGGTGACACTCGGCGCGCTCGGGCTCGCCGCGCTGTGGCGCACGTTCGGGACCGCGTGGGTCCTCGCCGCGGCCGGACCGGGCGCGTACCTGGCGGCGTACGCGTGGACCCACCTCGGTGCGAACCACCGACCCGGCGTCGACGGGCCGCGCCCGCGGCTCGGCCCGGCGAACGCGATCACGCTGTTCCGCGGCTGGCTCGCGTCGGTCCTCGCCGGCGCGCTGGCGGCCGCCCCGCCGCACCCGTGGATCCCCGCCGCGCTGTTCGCGGGCGCGGTCGGCCTCGACGCGGTCGACGGGGCGGTCGCCCGCCGGACACGGGAGACGATCCTCGGCGCTCGCCTCGACGGCGCGACCGACGCGCTGGCCGTCCTCGTCGGGGCCGCGGTCGCCGTCGCGCTCGGGGCGCTCCCGGCGTGGTACCTCCTCGCCGGCGGCGTCTGGTACGCCTACGCAGGGTCATTGTGGTGGCGGCGGCGGACCGGCGCGCCGGTGTACGAGCTCCCGCCGAGCCGGGTCCGCCCGTTCGTCGGCACCGCGCAGTTCGCCGCCGTCGCGGTCGCGCTCGTGCCGGGCGTCGGGGGCGCTCGGGCGGCCTCCCCGCTCGCCGCGTTCGCGGGCGTCGCGCTCGCGGCGCTGCTGGCGAGTTTCGCCCGCGATTGGGCGGCCGCGACGGGACGGCTCGGCCGCGACGACCCGCCGACCGCGAACCGCGAGTGACCGAAACGCTCCCGCCGTCTGCGCGCGGAGAGCCTCAGGACTCTCGGGACAACAGGACCGCGAGGACGGCGATCAGCGCGACCTGCGCGACCTTGTCGACGGCGCCGTAGACGCCGACGTCGGCCGGGAACGAGTACGTCCCGAAGACGAAGTTGATGACGTACCACAGGACGATCTGTCCGGCGGTGAACGGGATTCCGAGCGCGTACACCAGCCGGCGGCGGTACCCCGAGACGATCGCCGTCACGCCCGCGCCGAAGCCCAGGGTCGCGAAGAAGAACGAGATCCCCAACGCCCCCCCGACCAGGAAGCCGAGCGCGACGTGGACGATCCCGGACACGGTCGCGGCGAGGATTCCGATCCAGTGGAGGGGGGTCAACGATTCGACGTCGACGCCGGTGTCGGTGCGTGTCATGAATGTGCGACCCACGGACTCGGTCGGCTTATGTCTACTCCCGCCCCCGAATCGACGGCCGACGAGGGGGCGCCGACCGTCGCCGCCGTGGGTTTATGACGGATCGGTCCGTGTGATCGCCAATGCCACATCGTCTCAGTCGTCGACCGCGGACGGGTGAGTCCGCGTGAGCGACGGCGACGCCGGACGGGCCGTAGAGTTCGTCGGTCCGGAGCGCGTCGAGGTCGTCCCGACGGAGGCGCCCGTCCCCGGTCCCGGCGAAGTGGTCGTCGACGCCACCGTCTCCGCGGTGAGCGCCGGATCGGAGCTGCTCGCGTACCGCGGCGAACTCGACCCGGAGACGGTCGCGGACGAGGAGCTGCCCGCGCTCGACGGCGACCTCTCGTACCCGCTCCGTTACGGCTACGCGGTCGTCGGGAGCGTGACCGCGGTCGGCGACGCGGTCGACCCCGCGTGGCGCGGTCGCACCGTCTTCGCGTTCAACCCCCACGAGACCCGGTTCGCCGTCGCCCCGGACGCCCTGCGTCCGGTCCCCGACGGGATCGACCCGGAGACGGCGACGCTGTTCGCGAACGCCGAGACCGCGGTCACGCTGACGCTCGACGCCGCTCCCCGGATCGGCGAGCGCGTCGCGGTGTTCGGCGAGGGCGTCGTGGGGCTGCTCACGACCGCGCTGCTCGCGCGGAGCGGCGCCGAGACCGTCGTCGCGGTCGAGCCGAAGGACCGCCGCCGGTCGCTCGCGTCCGAGTTCGGCGCCGACGCCGTCGTCGACCCGAGCCGATACGGCGAGCGGGGGGGCGTCGTCGACGCCGTGCGCGAGCACACGGGCGGCGTCGACCTCGCGGTCGAGGTGTCGGGCCGGCCCGAGACGCTCGAAACGGCCGTCGAGACGACGCGGTTCGACGGCCGGGTCCTCGTCGGATCGTGGTACGGGACCAAGCGCGCCGACCTCGGCTTCGGCGACCACTTCCACCGCGGGCGCGTCACCGTCCGCAGCAGTCAGGTCACCACCATCGCGCCGGAGCTCCGCGGGCGCTGGGACCGGGACCGCCGACGTGAGACCGCCTGGCGCGAACTCCGGCGGCTCGACGACGACCTCAACGTCGCCGACCGGCTCGTCACGGACCGCGTCCCGGTCGGCCGGGCGGCGAGCGCGTACCGGCGCCTCGCGGACGAGAGCGAGCCGACCCTCCAACTCCTCTTCACTTACCCATGTACGAACTGACCGTCACCGAGTCGTTCGTCGCACAGCACTACCTCACCGTCCCCAACCCGCCAACCGACGAGGCGGCGCTTCACTCTCACGTGTTCACCGCGGAGGCGACGTTCCGCGGCCCGGAACTGGGCGAGTACGGCTACCTGCTCGATATCGACCTCGCGCTCGACGCCCTGAGCGACGCCGCGGAGCGCTACCGCGACGAGACGCTCAACGACCACCTAGAGGGCAACCCGAGCGCCGAGCGTCTGGCCCGGGCGCTGTTCGACGCGCTCGCGACCGTCGACGCCTCGGCCGCGACGGAGTTGACGGTGACCGTCCGCGAGGACGACGTGGCGAGCGTCTCGTTCACCGGCGACCTGCGGTGACCGTCCGATGCGCGTCACGCTCGTCCTCGCCGGCGACATCGAGTCCGAGTCCGGCGGGTTCTACTACGACCGGCGGCTCCGCGACCGGCTCCGCGATCGCGGGCACGCGGTCGAGGTCGTCTCGCTCCCGCGGGGCTCGTACCGGGAGCGACTCGCGCCGAACCTCCGCGCCCGCCGGCTCGCCGACCGGCTCTCGGAGTTCGACGTCGTCGTTGAGGACGGGCTGGCGCACCCCTCCGTGCTGTGCGCCAACCGACGGCTCGACGCGCCGTCGGTCGCGCTCGTCCACATGATCGCGTGGCGTGCGCGGGCGGCTGAAGGGGTGCGATCGAGCGGGACGGGAGCCGGCGAGCGGGTCCGCGCCGAACTCGGTCGGCGCGGGGTCGCGGCGATCGAGCGCCGATTCCTCCGCGGGGTCGACGCCGCGGTGTACAACGCCGAGACGACCCGCCGGGACGCGGCCGGGCTCGGCGGGCCGGCGCGCAGCGTGGTCGCGCCGCCGGCCGGCGACCGCTTCGAACCGGTGGTCTCCGCCTCGGAGATCCGCGAGCGAGCGCGATCCGGCCCGCTGGAGGTGACGTTCCTCGGCAACGTCGTCCCGCGGAAGGGGCTCGATACGCTCGTGGAGGGAGTCGCCCGGCTCGACCGCGCCGCGGTCGACTGGCGGCTGACCGTCGTCGGCGATCGGACGATCGCGCCCGAGCACGTCGAGCGCGTGGAGGGCATGACCGCCGAGGCCGGGATCGGCGACCGGGTCCGGTTCGCCGGCCGACTCGACGACGCGACCGTCGCGGCGCGGCTGCGCGAGAGCCACGTCCTCGCGGTGCCCTCGCAGTACGAGCCGTTCGGTATGGTGTACCTGGAAGCGATGGGGTTCGGCTGCGTTCCGCTGGCGACGACCGCGGGCGGGGCGAGCGAGTTCGTCCGCGACGGCGACTCCGGGGTCCTCGTTCCGCCTAGCGACCCCCGCGCCGTGTCCCGGGCGCTCCGGGACCTCGACGACCGCGACCGGCTGGCGGAGATGGGGATCGCCGCGCGCCGCGACTACGAGGCGCGCCCGGGGTGGCCCGAGACGCTCGACCGCGTCGTCGACTTCCTGGCGGCGACCGGTAGCGAGAGGCCGCGGGGTGACGCCGCGTGACCGACCACGCGACGTACCTCGACGCGAAGCGGGCGCTCGACGACCGCTCTCTGAACCGCGAGGTCCTCGATCGGTTCGCCGCCGAACTCCCGCCGGAGCCGGAGATACTCGAAGTCGGCGCCGGGACGGCGACGATGGTCGAGCGCCTCGTCGACTGGGGCGTGATCGAGGGGGGCCGGTGGGTAGCGGTCGACGCCCACGAGGCCGCGCTCGCCGCGGGCGAGGCCCGGGTCGGGGAGGCGGTGGGCGACGTGGCCGTCGAGTACCGCGTCGCCGATGCCTTCGACGCTGTGAGCAAGGCGGTGGCCGCGGGAGACCGGTTCGACGCCGTCGTCGGCTGCGCGTTCTTCGACGTGGTCGACGCGGCGCCCGCGGTCGCCGCCCTCGCGGACGTGGCCCCCGTCGCGTACGCGCCGATAACCTATGACGGCGAGACGCGCTTCGCGCCAGCGGACCCCGACGACGACGCCGTCCTCGACCGCTACCACCGACACATGCGGGAGTTCAGGGCCGGGGGCCCGGACGGCGCGGCGGCCTTGGCTCGGGAGGCGACCGTGATCGCGGAGGGGCCGTCTCCGTGGCGGATCGAGCCCCCCTACGAGTCCGGCGAGCGGACGGTCCTCGCGCACCTGCTCGATACGGTCGAAGAGGCGGTCGGAGAGACCGGATACGACGCGAGCGACTGGACGGAGCGGCGGCGAGCGGCGCTCGGCGACGGGCGGCTCCGATATGAGGCCGCGAACCGGGACCTGCTGGTCCGCCTCGACTGACGCCCTCGATCGACGGAGGAGTCCGGCCCGGTCTATCCTTGTCGGGGGACGAACTATGGGCCGATCGGCTCGGTCGGAATCGGCTCCGGGAGCCCCTCGAGCACGAGCGTCGTGTAGTGGAGGAACACGGCCAGCGCCGCGATCGACAGCAGCAGCAGGAAAAGCAGAATCATGCGCTCGTCGCTGCGGACGACCCCGGCGGTGTCCGCGAGAAACGCCGTCAGCGCGCGACACTCGGGCATTGGACTCAGTTGCGCACGCGCTTAGTTAAAACTGCCCGGCGGACCGTTCGGACGGCGCCGATCGGGCCGACCCGCCGGTCCGGCTCGGTCGCGGTCGCTCAGTCGTCAGACGGTGACGGCGGCGATCGGCCGAGCGGTTCGCCGTCGACCGGCTCGTCCGGGTTCGCGTTCACCGCGGCGTCGCTCAGCCCGAGTTGGGCGTCGACGTCGACGTCTTCGCGGACGTGGACGGTGCCGCGGTGAACCGCGATGGCGTCCGCGAGGTGGAGCCGGACCGCGTCGAGCAGGACCTCGGCCTCGAGTGGCTGCCCGCGCCGCTTGATCTCGTTGACCTCGGCCCCCGGCGGCACGTCGAAGGCGCGCTGGGCGATCACCGGGCCCTGATCGAGGTCCGTCGTGACGTAGTGGGCGGTAACGCCAGCGATTCGGACGCCCGCGTCCTTCGCCTGTCGGTACGCCTCGGCACCGGGGAACGCCGGGAGCAGCGAGGGGTGGACGTTGATAATCCGGCCCTCGTACCGGAAGACGACCTCCGGCGAGAGGATGCGCATGTAGCGCGCCAGCGCGATGAGGTCCACGTCGTACTCGGCGAGCAGGTCGAGGAGCCGGCCCTCGTCGGTGTTGCCGTTGCCGTCGCCCACGTCGTAGAACGGCTTGTCGTAGCGCTCCGCGAGCGACCGCAGGTCGCCGCGGTTGCCGATGACCACCGGGATCTCAGCCTCGCCGTCGTCCGCGAGTTCGCCGCGCTCCTCCGCCTCTAACAGAGCCTCGGGGGCGTGCGTCTCCTTCGTGACGAGCAGCGCGACGCGGCGCGCGTCGCGGTCGCTCGGGAACCGGACTTGGATGTCGACGTCGAGCTCGCGGCCGAGCTCGGCGAGCGCGCGCCGGAGCTCGCCGCGCGAGGTCTCCATCTCGGCGGTGTCGACGCGAGTCGTCATCCGGAAGACGCCCTCGCGGACCGCCTGGTCGAGGTCCTCGATGTTGATTCCCCGCTCGAACAGCAGGGAGGTGACCCGCGCGATGAGTCCGGTCTTGTCTCCTCCGACGACCGTGATCTCGGTCAGTTCGCGGGTCATGCGACGATCACCTCCGCGGGTTCGAGCGGCTGCATACACCCGGTGGAGAAGGCGGAGGGGTTTGCCCCTTTCGTTCCGCGCCGTTTCTGCTTCCCGCACGAAAGACCGGTATGTATCCACAAATATGCGTATAAACGGCGTTCCAAAACGGTTTTTACACACGACTCCGCACCAACGACCATGACAGCATACACGGCGACGGTGACGGTCCGGCTGAAGCGGGGCGTCCTCGACCCGGAGGCCGAGACGACCCAACAGGCGCTCGAACGGCTCGGGTTCGAGCTGTCGGACCTCCGCTCGGCCGACCGGTTCGAGGTCGACCTTGACGCCGCCGACGCCGACGAGGCCGCCGACCGCGCCGACGAGATGGCCGAGCGGCTGCTCGCGAACCCCACGATCCACGACTACGACGTGGCGGTCGCGGAGCGATGACGGTCGCCGTCGTCGAGACGACGCCGATCGTCACCGGCGCGACCCGCGCCGACCCGACGGTCGCGGCCGCCCAAGCGAGGTGGGCGGCGTGACGGTCGCCGTCGTCCAGTTCGGCGGCTCCAACTGTGACCGCGACGCGGTCCGCGCGCTGGACCACCTCGGCGTCGACGCCGAGCGCGTCTGGCACGCGGACGGCCTCCCCGACGACCCCGACGGGATCGTCCTCCCCGGCGGGTTCTCCTACGGCGACTACCTCCGCGCCGGCGCGATGGCGGCGCGCGATCCGATCATGGCGGAGGTCCGCGAGGCGGCCGACGAGGGCGTCCCCGTGATCGGGGTCTGTAACGGCGCGCAGATCGGCTCGGAGTCCGGGTTGACGCCCGGCGCGTTCACCACAAACGCCTCCGCGCGCTTCCAGTGTGAGCCGGTCCACCTGCGCGTCGAGCGCGCTGACACGCCGTGGACCGCCGCCTACGACGAGGGCGACGTGATCGAGGTCCCGATCGCCCACGGCGAGGGGCGCTTCGAGATAAGCGCGGACGCCCACGCCGACCTCGTCGGCGACGACCGCGTCCTCTTCCGGTACTGCGACGCCGACGGGAACGTCACCGACGCCGCGAACCCGAACGGCTCGACCGACAACGTCGCCGGGGTCCTCGGCGAGCGCGAGACGGTCGCGGTGCTGATGCCTCACCCCGAGCGCGCCACGCTCCCGGACCTCGGCCGCAGCACGGACGGCGCGGGGATCCTCGAAGCGTTCGCCTGACCGCGTCCCGACCCTACCGCGCCCGCTTCGCTTCCCGCGCCGGGTCCGGTTCGCCGACCGGCCCCGCCCCGGCTTCGGTCGTCCCGTCGCTCCCCAGTTCGCGCTCCAGCGCCCGCTCGAACTCCGCCTCCGTGAGTTCGCCCTCCGCGTACCGTCGCTGGAGGCGTTCGACCGCAGTTTCGTCCGCTCCGTCCGACTTCGATTTTCCGTCGGCGTCACGAGCCAACGCCCGGACGCCGACGACGCTCGCCCCGAGCAGCGCCGCGACCGCGAGGACGGCGACGAGCGAAACGAGCCCCGTCGCGCCGCCCATACCGCCCATCC
>NZ_NEWI01000061.1:0-16955 GCF_002135005.1 Halorubrum sp. SD612
ACGCGATCCTCGCGTTCGACGGGCCCGCGCCCCGGGTCGTCGCCGATCTCCGGAGCGTGTCGTTCGAGGTCGAACACGTCCGCGAGGACGTGGAGGACCGCTACTCGGACGCCGACCTCGACGAGGTGTACCAGCTGGTGATGTCGAACCAGATCACGGGCGACGACTTCAAGCGCCTCGTGGGGAAGAGTCGGTACGCTGCGCAGACGCTGTTCTTCGACGACCTGGTGGTGTTCCTCTTCCCGTCGAACCGATACGACGCGGTGTTCGCGTCGTTCGACTACGACGAGTCCTTCCCGGTGAACGAGCTGGTGAGCGCGGTCTCTGAGGCGACGACCGAGTGACCGCGCGGCGGAACCGGTTCCCGGGCGTTAGCGGTCGGGGTTTTCGAGGTGATAGAGGAGGTCGTACTCGCCGACGTTCTCGCCGGTTTCGAGGACCTCGCTCAGCACGCGCTCGTGCTCCTCGTCGATGTCGTGGGACGACTCCTCGTACGCCTCGTAGACCGCGTCGATGTCCTCGGCTTTCATGTAGTAAACGAGGTAGTCCCCGTCGTCGGCGTGCTCGACGAACGCGGTCTCGGAGTACATCCCTTCGTTGCGCAGGGTTTCAACCGCCTCGGACTCTCGATCCCGAATCTCTCGCGCCCACGCTTCGAGCCGCTCGGTCGCTCCGGGCTCGATCCGCTGTTTCGTGAGGACGACGCCGACCATACGGCCGGGTCGCGCCCGTTTCACCTAACGGTTGTCCGCCTTTGTTAACTGTTGTCGCGCTCTCGGACGGCGGGAGTCAGTCCTCCTCCGGGTCCTCGCCGCGGGCCCGCTTGTACATGGCGAGGGCCTCCTCGCGGCGCTCCGAGTGGTCGACGATCGGCGCGGGATACGCCGGAGCCGCGTTCGCGCGCTGTGTCGGCGACAGCTCGTGCCACTCGTGGATGAGGTCGGGCTCGACGCCGCGCAGTTCGGGGACGTACGCCGTGATGTACTCCGCGTCGGGGTCGTATCGCTCGCCCTGCGTCATGGGGTTGAAGATGCGGAAGTACGGCTGCGCGTCGGTCCCCGTCGAGGCTGCCCACTGCCAGCCGCCGTTGTCGTTCGCGGTGTCGTGGTCGGCCAGCCGCTCGCGGAAGTGGTCGTAGCCGTGCCGCCAGTCCGCGAGCAGGTCCTTCGTGAGGAAGGAGGCGACGATCATCCGCACGCGGTTGTGCATGAACGCCTCCTCGCGCAGCTGGCGCATCCCGGCGTCGACGATGGGATACCCCGTCTCGCCGCGCTTCCACGCCGCGATCTCGTCGGGGTCGTCGCGCCAGTCGATCCCCTCCTCGTACTCCTTGTAGTTCGCCGTCACCACCTCGGGGTTGTGGAAGAGGACCTGCGTGTAGAACTCTCGCCACGCCAGCTCCTGTTGGAACTCCTCGACCTGCTCGGGGGCGTCGTCGGGCCGCGCGTCCGACGCCGCCTCGGCCATCGCCTCCTCGGTCGCCGCGTACGCCTCGCGGACGCCGATCTCCCCGTACTTGAGGAAGGTCGACAGCCGCGAGGTCGCGTCCTCGGCGGGGTAGTCGCGCTCGGCCTCGTAGGCGAACACCGCCTCGTCGAGGAAGTCGGAGAGGCGCTCGCGCGCGGCAGCGGTCCCCGCCGGCCCGACATCGGCGTCCGGCTCGGCGAAGCCGAGGTCGGCGGGCGTCGGGAGGTCGCCCACCGTGGCGACGGGGAGCGCGTCGACGCCGGCGTCGGCCACCGTCGCGTCGCCCGCGTCGGTCCCGTCGATAGCGTCGACCGCGTCCGTCAGTCGGTCGGCGGCGGCGAGCGCAGCGCCGGTCGGCGCGGAAAGGGGGTCGTCCTTCGCGCGGTCGGTCCACTTCTTCCAGTAGTAGCTGTACACGGAGTACGGGTCCCCGGCGTTCGTCCGGATCGCGTCGGGGTCGTGGAGGACCGCGTCGTGGTGGGCCTCTCGCGCGACGCCGGCCGCGTCGAGCGCGCGTCGAACCCCGGCGTCGCGCTCGCGGGCGAGCCCCGAGTAGTCGCGGTTCCAGACGACGCGCTCGGCGCCGAGCGCCTCGGCGAGGCGCGGGAGCAGCGCTTCAGGGTCCCCGTGCGCGACGATCAGGTCGCTCCCGCGCTCGCGGTACGCCTCGCGGAGCGCCGCGAGCCCGTCGAGCAGGCGGCGGACCCGCACGTCGCTCGCGTGGTCGAGCACGTCGGGGTCGAAGACGAAGACGGGCGCGGCAGGCCCCTGGTCGGCGTCTTCGCTCGCGTCTCCGTCGCCGGCCCCCGCGGCGGCCGCTAAGCCGACGTTGTCCGCGACTCTGAGGTCCCGTCGGTGCCAGAACAGCTCCATGGGATCCGCACGGACGCGTCCACCGTGAAACCACCGGGACCGGCGGAGGCTTGACTGGCTCCGAGCAGGTCCTATCGGGCGTCCGCGTCGGCCCCCGTGAGCGATTCGAGCAGTCGCACGGCCGGCGCTTTCGCCAGCGGGTCGTTCCCGTTCCCGCAGTGGGGCGACTGGACGCAGGCGGGGCAGCCACCCTCGCAGCCGCAGGTGTCGATCAGCCGCGCGGTTCGGGTCATCAGCTCCTCGATCCGCCGGTGGCCGCGGCGCGTGAGTCCGACGCCGCCGGGGTAGCCGTCGTAGACGAACACCGCCGGCCCCTCAGTGTGCGGGTGGTGGGGCGTCGAGATCCCCCCCACGTCGGCCCGGTCGCACAGCAGGTGGAACGGGAACAGCGAGATGATGCCGTGTTCGGCGGCGTGGATTCCGCCGTTGAACGCGTACTCGCCGCCCGGGATCGGCTCGCCGTCGACATCGACGCCCGAATCGGGCGCACCTCCGTCGGCGCTGACCTCGGGATCTCCGGCGTCCCCATCGTCGAGCGCGTCGCCGAGTCGCCGCATCTCGCGCTCGACGTCCGCGGGCACGGGGAAGTACAACGACTTCGTCCGTAGCGTCGTCTCCGGGAGGTCGAGCGTCGACTCGCCGAGCGACTCCCCGGTCGCCGCGTCCTTCCGCACGAACCCCGTGATCTGCTCGGTCACCGTGACGTCCGCGAACCGGACGGGCACGTCGGGGCGCGCCGAGAGCGCCCGCTCGTCGAGGTCCTCGTTCACGACGATGTCCTTGTCGGAGCGCACCTGCGTGTAGTAGTCCGCCCACGACTGCTGGAGCTCGGCCACGTCGCGGTCGAGGTCCAGCTCGACCACCTCGTAGGTGCGGCCCTGCTGGTGGTAGATCGCGCCCGGGTGGGCGTCGCGGAGCGCGTCCGCGAAGGCGAGCGTCGCGACCGTCTCGCCGCTCGACCGCTCGATCAGCGATATCTCGCGCTCCTCGGCCGTGCGGAGGTTCACAGACTGCTGGGGGCTTCCGTCGTCGGCGTGGACCCAGCGCGTGCCCTTCGCGGCCTCGCGCCGTTCGAGGGCGCCCGCCTCGGTCAGGCCGGCGACGACGCCCGGGAACGTGTCGCCGAAGAAGCGCTCGTCGTCTGGAGAGAGCCAGTTCTCGTCGGCCGCGCAGGCGACGTGGCCGGGCATGAGCTGCCCGTTCTCCGGGTCGCAGATCGCGTCCTCCGGCGGCGCGTCGAAGAAGTCGCTCGGGTTGCGCATCAGGTACTGGTCGAGCTGGTCCTCGCCCCCGACCATGACGACCGTGGCCGGGTCGTCGCCGCGACCGGCCCGCCCCGCGCGTTGGTGCGCGGACATCCGCGTGCCGGGGTAGCCGTCCAGCACCACGGCGTCGAGCCCGCCCACGTCGACGCCGAGTTCGAGGGCGCTCGTCGACCAGACGCCGCGGAGGTCGCCCGCGTGGAGGTCGGCCTCGATCTCGCGGCGGCGGTCGTCGGTGAGCGCCGCCTGGTACGCGCCGACCTTCCCTGCGAGGTCGCGCTCCCCCCGCTCGCGGAGGTCGCTCGCGCTGTCGGTCGCGTACTGCTCGGCGGTCTGGCGGGCGCGGGTGAACGCGAGCGTCTGCTGGCCCGCCGTGACGAGGTCGACGAAGAGGCGCTTGCTCTCCGTGTGGCTCGACTTCCGGCGGCCGCTGCCGCGCTCCTGCCAGTCGTCGTCGTACTCGGGCGGGTTCCACAGCACCCAGTCGCGCGGCCCGCGCCCCGAGGTGTCCTCGTCGACGAGGGCGATCCCGTCGGGGTCGCGGCCGGTAACGGTCGCGACGTGGTCGACGGGGTTGTTGATCGTCGCCGAGCAGCAGACGAACTGCGGCGCGGAGCCGAATCGCTCGCAGGTTCGCGCGAGCCGGCGGAGGGTCAGCGCGACCTGCGAGCCGAACACGCCGCGGTAGCTGTGGACCTCGTCGATTACGACGTGCTCCAGCGAGGAGAAGAACCAGTCCCACAGGCGCCCCGCGTACGGGAGCAGCGCGTAGTGGAGCATGTCCGGGTTCGAGAGGAGGACGGTTGGGCGGCGGTCGCGCACGTCGCGCTTCTCCGCCCGCGAGAGCCGCCCGGTGTACGAGTCGACCGACACGCGGCTACCGAAGCCGAGGTCGGCCGCGAGCTCGGACAGCGACTCCTCCTGGTCGGCTATCAGCGCGTTCTGCGGGCCGATGTACAGCGTGCGCCCGCCGTGGTCCATCGCGGCCTCGAACGCCGGGACGGTGTACGCGAGCGACTTGCCGCTGGCCGTCTCGGTCGCGAGCACGACGTCGTCGCCGTCGCGGACCGCGCCGATGGCGTCGACCTGATGCCGGTAGAGCCGCTCGATGCCGCGGTCCGCGAGCGCGTCGGCGAGCCGCGGTTCGAGGTCGACATCGGCGAACTCCGGCTCGCGCGCCGGGAGCCGCCGTTGGTCGGCGATCTGTCCCTCGTAGAAGGGGCGGTCTCGCAGCCACTCGATGGCGTCGTCCACGGTTACGATACCCTCGGGTCGGCGGGGCCTAACGGTTGCGGTGGCACCGAGGAGAGTGCGGTGTCGACCGGGCGGTTGCGGGAACGCTGTGGCGGCCAGTCGCCCGCGGGAGCGCCGTGCCGCTCAGTCGTCCGCGGGCGATCGCTCGGGCCCGCCGTCGGTCGGTGAGAGGTCGACCGCCGGCTCCGCGGGGCCCTCGCGGGCGAGCGGCGGCCAGCGGACCTCGGTCGCGATCGGCTGGTCGGGGTCGACCCGCATCCGGAGGTCGCCGCGCCGCTCGACGACTTCGAAGCCGACCGTCCGGTAGACGCTCCGGGCGGGGCGGTTCCCGGTCTCGACGTGGAGTTCGATCCCGTCGCGGCCGGCGGCCGCGGCATTCGCGATCACGTGCCGGCACAGCTCCGTGCCGACGCCGCGGTCCTGCGCGTCGGGGTGGACGAAGACGGCGAGTTCGGGGGTGTCGGCGTCGGTCGGCGTGTACATCGCGTGGCCGAACAGCTCGCCGTTCCGCTCGGCGACGACGTTGTTCCCTTCCGACAGCATCGACTGGATCCAGTCGACGCGCCGTCGCCGACTCACCGGCGGGAGCCCCTGCGCGCGATGCGGACGGCCGAAGTCCTCGTACATCTCTGCGAGGAACGGCTCGTCCGCGTCGGTCGCGGGCCGGATCGTCCAGCGCGCGCCCTCCTTGTCGACGAAGCGCGGACACCGCGGCGGGCAGTGCGGCGTCCCCTCGCACTCGCTCCCGTCCCAGCCGTCGCAAGCGGCGCTCGCGGTATCGGAGGTCATGTATCAACGTTGGCGTCGGGTCGTGTTATATGGTGACAACGACTTTCACAGCGTGAGAATCGGTAACGGAGTCGGCGTCGGCCGCAACGTGGTCGGATCGGGGGTTACTCCCGGATCAGCACGATCCCCTCGCGGAACACGACGTGGTTCGGGAGGACGTGCTCCTCGCCGTCGGTCTCGATGTGGGTGACGAAGAGGTCGACCTCCTGAACGACGCCGCGCTCGCCGGCGACGCGGACCTCGTCGCCGATGCCGTACGGCTGTCGGAGCAGGAGAAAGACGCCGGCGGCGGCCGACGCGACGAGGTCCTTCGTCGCGAGCGCGGCGAACAGCACCACCGCAAACGCGTACGCCGCGAGCAGCACGATGAGCGCGAGCGTCTGAACGCCCACCTGTCCGAGGGCGATGAGCGCGGCGACGTAGACGACGCTGTAGTTCACGACCGTCGGGAGCACGCCGAGTTCGGGGAGCTTGATCCCCCGGAGGCGCTCGGCGACGAGCAGCTCCGCCTTGTCGCCGACGACGACGCCGACGATGACGACGACGGCGGCGACGAACAGCCGCGGGAGGAAGGCGGCGACGCCGGACCAGAACTGTTCGAGGTAGTTCACGTCTGCGACCGTGAGGGCGACGATGACCGCGACGGCGACGATGAAGTAGCTCGACAGCTGCGCCAAGATCCGCACCGTCGAGGTGTCGAACTCGCGGGCCGTCCGCTCGAAGGTGGTCCCCTCGATCACCTCGGGGACGCCCGCCCGGCGGAGCAGCCGGCGGTTGATCACGCCGGTGAGGTACGCCAGCGCGAGACCGAAGAGGAGCACCGCCAGCGCCAGCCAGATCCGGTACCGCACGTTCAGGAGGAACTCTGGGACGGTGATCTGGACCGCGGACATGAGTCAGTACTCCTCCGGATCGATCTCCAAGACGAGTTCGCCCGCCTTGAACGCCCGGACGAGCCCGTCCGACTCGGAGAGGACGATCGCGGTCGAGTTGGTGTCGCGGGTGATCGCGGCTCCGGACATGTGGCGCGCGCCGAGGCCCTTCGGGATGTCGACCCCCTCGGCGGCGGGTTCGAGGTAACGGTACGCCGAGACGATCTTCCCAGAGTCGGAGACGACGAACGCGCCGTCCAGCCGCGAGAACTCCTTGAGCATGACGTTCACGATTGGGTCGCCGACGTGGACGTGGCTCTTCTCGAATGGGTTGTACGACAGCGGCCGCGACTTGTTCATCACCTTCCCCGCGTCGCCGACGACGAACAGCGCGCCCACCGGCTTCCCCTTTTGTCCCTTCTGACCGAGTTCGATCGCGACCTCGAACACGTCGCGGATCACGCTCGGCTCGGCGCGGGAGTTGGCGAACAGGTCGAAGATGCCGGTGTGGATACTCTCGTCGACAGTGACCCGGACGATCGCGTCCGAGCCGCCCTCGAAGACGGAGGCGACGCACGCGACCTCGTCGCCCTCGGAGACGAGGTCCGCGTCCATCGCGCCCTCGATGCCGAACCGGATCCGGTCTTTCACGTTGTCGAAGGGGAGCGGGAGATCGACGAACGTCTCAGCGTCGACGTCGTTGTCGGGCGCGACGACGACGACCTCGCTCCCGCCGTTCGCGAACCGCTCGTAGAAGGAGCTCGTCGGAGAGAACAGCAGCGCGGCGTCGACGTCAGCGACGAGGTCCGCTAGGTGGTCGGTGAGCGAGTCCATTGACGCAACTGACACGAGGAATCCGTATAGTCGTTGCGTCGGCGTCGTGCGTGCGTCTGACGCCGAGCGAGAGCGGCGGCGGCGCGGTCCGGAGCGAAGCGGCCAGCGGGGCGCGGTCCGGAACGAAGCGGCCGCTGGCGCGGGCCCGAACCAGGTCAGTCGTCGGCGGCCGCGGCCGGCTCCGTCGCGCTCGGCGTCGGCCGGTCGCGGATCAGGTCCGCCGCCCGCTCAGCGACGGCGATCGTCGGGGCGTTCGTGTTGCCGCCGACGAGCGTGGGCATCACGCTCGCGTCGACGACGCGGAGCCCCTCGACGCCGTGAACCCGAAGCTCCTCGTCCACGACCGCCGCCTCGTCGTCCCCCATCGCGCACGTGCCGACGGGGTGGTACACGGTGTGACACGTGTCGCGGACGTGCCGGGCGATCGCCTCGTCGGTCTCGGCGTCCTCGCCGGGCCACACCTCGCGCCCGACGTGCCCGGCGAGCGCGTCCTGCCGGGCGATCTCGCGGGCGCGCTTGACCCCGTCCACGAGCGTTTCGAGGTCCGCGTCCGCGTCGAGGTAGTTCGGGTCGATGATAGGGTCGTCGAACGGGTCGGGCGAGCGAAGCGTGACGCGTCCGCGGCTCTCCGGCCGGAGCTGCGTCGCGCCGATCGACAGCCCCCGCCCGGTCTCGGGGTTCGCGAAGCCGTGGTCCATGAAGTACGAGGGAGCGAAGTGGAACTGGAGGTCGGGCCGGGAATCGGCGCCGTCGGTGCGGACGAACCCACCGGCCTCGGCGACGTTGGAGGTCAGCTTCCCGCGCTTGCGGAGGAACCAATTGAAGACGTCCAGCAGGCCGCCGGCGTCGTCGAGCGTGCTGATGTCGCCGTCGGTCTCGTAGACGGTGAACGCGAACAGGTGGTCTTGGAGGTTCCGACCAACGCCGGGCGACGCCGTCTCGACATCGATGCCGTGGTCCGCGAGGTGGTCTGGGTCGCCCACGCCCGAGAGCATGAGGAGCTGCGGGGAGTTGACCGCGCCGGCGCTGAGGAGGACCTCCTCGGCGGCCCCCGCGGACCGGCTCTGATCGTCCTGACTGTACTGAACTCCCGTCGCGCGACCGTCCTCGATGGTCACCTCGGTCACCTGCGCGCCGGTCTCGGCGGTGAGGTTCGGTCGGTCGAGGGCGGGCTTGAGGTACGCGTCGGCGGCGCTGTGGCGTTCCCCGTTCTTTTGCGTGACGTGGTACATCCCCACGCCCTCCTGTGCCGCCCCGTTGAAGTCGTCCGTGCGGTCGTAGCCCGCCTGCGCGGCGGCGTCGACGAACGCCCGGGAGACCGGTCGCGGCGAGGACTGGTCCGTCACGTTGAGCGGCCCCGCGGACCCGTGGTAGGGCGATCCCGACGGCGTGAACGTCTCCGCCCGCTTGAAGTACTCCAGCATGGTCTCGTACCCCCAGCCGTTGTTGCCGAGGGCCGCCCAGTCGTCGTAGTCCGACGGGTGGCCGCGGATGTAGATCATCGCGTTCGTGGAGGAGCACCCGCCGAGCGTCTTACCGCGCGGCCAGTAGAGCCGTCGACCGCCGCAGCCGTCCTGCGGCTCGGTGTAGTACTCCCAGTCCGCGTCGCTCTCGAACAGCTCCGGAAAGCCCGCCGGGATCCGCATGTTCCGGTCGTCGTCGGGTGTGCCCGCTTCGAGGAGCAGCACGCTCCTGTCCGGGTCCGCGGTGAGTCGGTTCGCGAGGACGCAGCCCGCAGAGCCCGCCCCGACGACGACGAAGTCGTATTCCGTGTCTGTCATAGACTAGCATGTGAGAGACTAGTATTTAAACGGATCAGCGACTACGAGGTCGCTCGGGTCACGCCGAATATGACTGGACAGACCGGGGTCGAAGCCGACGGGGCCGCGCGTCAGTGCGTCGTCCACCCGCCGTCGATCGAGAGGTTGACTCCGGTGATGTACGAGGCCTTGTCCGAGACGAGGAACGCCGCCGGTTCTGCGATCTCTTCCGGTTCGGCGATGCGGCCGATCGGCGTCTGACTGAGGACGAACTCGTAGAAAGAGTCGTCGTTAAGCTCTGACGCAGTCATCTCGGTCTCGACGAAGCCGGGACAGATGCTGTTCACCCGGACGCCGGCGTCGGCGTAATCGACGGCCGTCGTTCGGGTGAAGTTGACGACAGCGCCCTTCGCGGTCGCGTACGCGGCCGTCTGCGGTCCCCCGACCAGTCCGAACACCGACGCGACGTTGAGGACCGCCCCCGAGGACTCGCGCAGGTACGGCATGGCTGCTCGCGTCCCGTAGATGACGCCGTTGAGATTGACCTCTAACAACTTGTGCCAGTCCTCGAGCGACGTCTCCTCGACCGTTCCAGTGAGCCCGATCCCGGCATTGTTCACGAGGATGTCCAACCCGCCGTGTTCCTCGACCGTCTGTTCGACCAGCGATTCGACGGATTCGTACGACGAGACGTCGCACTGGACGAACGAACAGCCGAGCTCCTCGGCGGTCTCTCGTCCCGCCTCCTCGGTCCGGTTCGCGATCACGACCGACGCCCCTTGATCGACGAACTCCGCAGCGATGGCCTTCCCGATGCCGGCCGAGCCGCCGGTGACGATAGCGGTCTTTCCGTCGAGCATATTTACTCGTTTGTGTGTATATTTTGTATTTCTTTCGGAATATTGATACTAATATGTACTTCCCTCGTTTCGTTGTACCGGGAATCCGCCGGGCGTTTGAAGTCCGCTACGACCGTACCAACGGGTTTAAACGCGCGATAACGGCCGCGTACGGAGTACGAACGTCGGAGGGCCGTCGGCGCCTGACGCGTCCGAGCGGGCCGCGGCGGCGTCGGCGCACACCGCGCGCCGTTCGACGGCGTTATGCCTCGCTGCCAGAATCGTTATCCGTGAACATCAACACCGTCCGAGACTCCTGGACGAACCGGACGGGCGAATACTCGCCGGCGTACTACGCCCACCGCGGGCCGAACAAGACGAGCGAGCTGATCCGTGAGGGCCTCGACGCGCGCCTCGACCGCGACGCGGCCGTCCTCGAGCTGGGGTGCGGGTCGGGCCGGCACCTCGACCACCTCGCAACCCACGGCTTCGAGGACCTCTCTGGCGTCGACATCAACCCCGGGGCGTTCGACGAGATGCGGGACGCCTACCCCGAGCTCGCCGCCGACGGGACCTTTCACTGCGGCGCGATAGAGGACGTGGTCGGCGGGTTTGACGACGGCGCGTTCGACGCGGTGTTCTCGGTCGAGACGCTACAACACCTCCATCCGGACGCCGAGCCGGCCTTCGAGGAGATAGCGCGGATCACCGACGAGCTTCTGATCACGGCCGAGATCGAGGCCCCGACGCAGGGGTCGGCGTCAGCTCCGCCGGACGTGAACTACGTCGACGAGGGGACGCCGCTGTTCTACCGGGACTGGGGCGAGGTGTTCACCTCGCTCGGGCTCGTCGAGGTCGACGTCACCCGCGGGAAGCGAGACACCACGCGGACCTTCCGCGCGTCCCGTTGACAGACGCCCGTTCCTGACGCGGTGTGAGCGCGACCGGCGGTCTCCCGCGCGACTTTTACCCGCGAGCCGACAACTCCGGACACATGGCGACTCGCGAGGCCCTCTGGGGGTACCGGAACCGGTTCGGCGACGCCTTCGGGCGCACCTACTTCCGGCGGTTCGGTCCCGGCGTCGTCTCCAGCGTCGGGATCGGGACGTACCTCGGCGACCCGACGCCCGCGGTCGACGAGGCCTCGCGCGAGTCGATCGAGCTGGCGCTCCGGTCCGGCGTGAACCACGTGGACACCGCGGCCAACTACCGCTGCGGCCGCGCCGAGCGCGTCGTCGGCGAGGCGCTCCGGGACGCGCCCCTCGACCGCGAGTCGGTGGTCGTCGCCACGAAGAGCGGCTTCCTCCCGTTCGACGGCGAGCGACCGAGCGACCCGAGCGCGTACGTCCGCGAGCGCTTCGTCGAGCCGGGGATCGTCGACCCCGACGACCTCGCGAACGGGGCGCACGCGATGACCCCCGACTACCTCGACTGGTCGCTCGACCGGTCGCTCGACCGCCTCGGCCTCGACGCCGTCGACTGCTTCTACCTCCACAACCCCGAGACGCAGCTGGCCGCCCGCTCGCGGGAGGACGTGTACGACGGGCTCGAAGCAGCGTTCGAGGCCCTCGAACGCCGACGGACCGCCGGCGACGTCGGGACGTACGGCGTCGCGGCGTGGAACGCGTTCCGCGTCCCCGAGGGCGACGACGCCCACCTCTCGCTCGCCGAGGTGCTCTCGCGGGCCGAGGCCGCCGGCGAGGCGGCCGGCCCCGACGACGACCACGGGCTCGCGGCGGTCCAGCTCCCCTTCAACGTCGCGATGGCGGACGCGTTCACCCGGCGGAACCACCGCGCGCCGTCCGAGGGTGACGCGGACGGGCCCGTCTCGGCGCTCTCGTTCGCCCACGAGGCCGGGCTCTCTGTGGTGACGAGCGCGAGCATCGGACAGGGAGACCTCGCGGTCGAGGGCGCGGTCCCGCCCGACGTCGACGCGACGCTCGCCGGGGAGACGCCGGCCCAGCGCGCGCTCAACTTCGCGCGGAGCGCACCGGGCGTCACCTCGTCGCTCGTCGGCACGACCGACCCCGACCACGTCCGCGAGAACGTCGCCGCCGGCACCTTCGACCCGCTGGGCGCGTCGGCGTTCGACGCCGTCTTCGAGTGACCGCGGACGACGACCGGCCCCAAAAGAGGTTTACCCGGACCGACGGTATCGCCTCCTATGTCCCCCACCCGACGAGCCCTCCTCCGCGGCGGCGCCATCGGCGCTATCGCCGCGCTCGCCGGCTGCTCCGGCGCGGACGGCACAGGATCGGAGTCGGTCCGACGGCAGGTCTCCGGGACGGACACGGACCCGACCGTCCTGAAGCCGCGGAACCCGAGCGGCGACCCGGTCCTCCTCGACGGGAGCGCGACCAACGGCGCCGGAGAGCCCGTCGCGATCGACCGCGAGCTCGTCACGAGCGCCGAGCGGGCGGCCGAGCTGCTCGTGGCCGAGGACGTCGCCGAGGCGGACCGCGATCGGATCCGGTCGTTCCTCGACGAGACCGACTACGACGCGGAGACGGTGTACGTGTCGCCCGCCGGCATCGAGTCGTGCGAACGACTCCACATCGAGTCCGTCTCGTGGGATCCCGGGCACGTGGAGTTCGAGTAGTGCCGCGAGCTCAGGCCGCCGGACGAGGCCTGTGAGGCCGACGCGCGGGTCGCGCTCGCCCTCCTCTTCCGGCTTCCGGTCGTCCTCGACGACCGGCTCACCGGGTCCGGCTCCAGCGGTAGGTCGCCGTGTCGGACTACGGACACGGAGTACGCGGTGATCGACGGGAACGCGACCGTCCCCGGGAACGCCACGGCGACCGACGAGTGGGGTGAGCTCTGGTGCCGCGGGGGCTCACCCGGCGCGGCGCGCTCGCCGCTGCCGGCGCCGCCGCGCTCGGCTCGCTCGCCGGCTGCTCGGGCCGAGGGAGCAAGCGGCGGTTCTGGGACGACCCGCCGTCGCTCGACGTCGACGCCGTTCCACGCGAGTTCGACGATTCCGTCCCGGCTCCGCCGCGGATCGTCCCCGTCGGCTTCGAGCCGGAGGTCGCCGCCGCGTTCGCGGACCGCGTCGACCGCCTGCTCAGCCCGATCCCGGACCCCCTGACCGCGGAGCGGCTCCCGCACGGCGGGTTCCGCGGGCGCATCGAGGCGGAGCGGGCGGCGGCCCGCGAGGCGCTGCCGGGGCCCGACGAGCCGCTCGTTCCGCTGGAAGCGGTTAAGCGGTACTCAACGGCGCGCGATCACGCCGCGAGCGCCGTCGGCACGTGGGCGGGCGTGACCGTCGAGGGCGATCCGGGAGCGGTGGCGCCCGACGTCGAGGCGGTGCGTCAGCGCGCGTCTGAGACGCTGGACGCGCTCCCCGGTCCCGCCGCGGACCCCCTGGCGGGCGCCGCGGTCTACGGCCCGATCGAGCGGTGGTACGACGAGGCGCTCCGCCGGACGCTGGTCGGCAGCGGGAGTCCGGCCGACGAGGCGAACCCGATCCGCGCGGGAGAGGCGGTCGGAGACGTCGAGCGGGTCCAGTCGTACGTCGAGGCGGGACGGTACCTCGGCGACCGGTACGCGGCCTCGCTCGCCGACCCGCAGCCGGTCGCCGAACCGATCCGCCGCGAAATGGACCGCCTCGGCAGCGCGGTCGGCGACCGGCTCCGCGAGCTCCACGGCGAGGGGATCGAGGACCTCAGGGAGAACCCCGGCCCGGAGGCCTTCGTCGACGAGCGCGCCGTCGCGCGGGACGCGCCGAGCGCCGACCTCCTGTCGAGCGCGGTCTACCGGAGCTTCGACGGGCTGTGGTTCGACCCGGTCGCGGTCGGCGACTACGAGCCCGACCACCCGGCGACCGGGCTGACCCGGACCGCGCTCGTCCAGACCCGGCTCCGAGCGGTCGACGCTGTCGCCGCGCGCGTCGAGGCGGGCGACACGATGTTCCCGGACGACGCCGCGGCGATCGGCGCGGCGCGGGGCGCGGCGGTCGAGTCCGCCGCGGCGCTCGCGGAGAGCGAGAACCCGCTGGCGCGGTGGCTGGCGACGCAGTTCCTGCCGCTGTTCGCGGAGCAGGACGACGCGCTCGCGGCCGACGAGCGGAGCGCGCTCTCGGCCGCCACGGCGTACGCCGAGTACCGGTGGATCGAGATCGTCGCGGACGAGGCGGGGGCGGTGGCGGAGTCGGTCGCGACGGCGATCGATTCGTGAACGGCGACGGTCAGCGAGGAGAGGCGCGAGCGGTAGTCGAAGTCCGGCAGCGCGGCGGAGGCCGGTGCGGTGCGGGGGAGAGCGATTCGGAGCGGAGTGGTGCGGCGCGGAGGCCGGTGCGGTGCGACGACGGGCGAGACGACGGTCAGCGGAGCTCCTTGAACCGGCTTCCGCACTCCGGACAGATGCGGACGGAGAACACTTCGTCGGGGTCGTTCTCCTTTTTCAACACCTTTTCGCAGTCGGCACAGTTCAGCCGCTCGTAGGTGTCCTTCATCAGGTCGCCGTCGCGGAGTCCCTTGCGCGTGGATTTCATACTCCGCCGTTCGTCGTCGGGGCGGATAAAAACCCCGTACGACATCGGTCTGACGCGTCGAGCGAGATCGGCACTCGGCGGAGGGACGCGGCCGCAGCCCGCGAGCGGCTCCCGAGATCCGGGTGCGTGCGCTTCCGCAACGCTTGTGTCCGGGCGCGGAGAAGCGCCGCCGTGTCACGGACCCGGCTGTTCGGATCGCTTTGCGTGCTGGTGTTCCTCGTCAACTTCGCGCGCGTCGTGTTCGCCCCTCTGGTGGGAGAGTTCATCGACGCGTTCGGGATCCGCGAGGGGACCGCCGGGCTCATCGTCACGCTCGCGTGGCTCGGCTCGGCCGCGCCGCGCATCCCGGCCGGCTGGGCGCTCACGCGCTTCGCGCGGCGGCGCGTCATCCTCGTCTCCGGCGCGATGCTGACCGCGGGGGCGCTCGGCGTCGCCCTCGCGCCGAGCGTGCTCGCGCTGATGGTCGCCGCCTTCGCGATCGGCTTAGCCTCCGGCGTCTACTTCGTCGCCGCGAATCCGTTCATCGCGGAGCTGTTCCCGCAGCGCGTCGGACGCGTGATGGGCGTTCACGGCATGGCCAGCCAGCTCGCCGCCGTCATCGCCGCGCCCGCCGTCACCGTCGCGCTGTGGTACGACTGGCGGTACGCCTTCTACGCGCTCGCGCTCGCCGCGGCCGCCAGCACGGTCGTGTTCGTCGCGCTCGCGCGGCGGACTGACCTCCCGGACGCCGGCGCGAGCGACACCGACTTCCTCGGGGCCGCCCGCGGCGAGTGGAAGCTGATCCTCGCGGGCATCGTGCTGATGGGCCTCACGAGCTTCGTCTGGCAGGGCCTGTTCAACTTCTACGAGCTGTACATGATCGACAAGGACCTGACGCGGTCGACCGCGCGGAACCTCTTGACGGTGATCTTCGCCGCCGGCGTGCCCGCCTTCCTCGTCTCGGGCGACCTCGCGGACCGGCTCCCGCACGTGCCGTACCTGCTCGGCATCGTCGCGTCGTTCGTCGGCGGCGTCGTCCTCGTCGTCGTCGCAGAGGGGCTGGCGGCGGTGATCGCCGCGAGCGTCGTGGTCGGCTTCGCCATTCACATGCTGTTCCCGGCGGGCGACACGTACCTGCTGGCGTCGCTGCCGGACGAGTCGCGGGCGTCGGCGTACGCGATGTTCTCCGCCGGGATGATGTCGACGCAGGCGGCCGGCTCGTGGGTCGTCGGCGAAGCGATCGAGGCGGGCGCGGGATACGACGCCGTCTTCCTCGCGCTCGCGGGCGGACTGGCGGTCCTCGTCGCCGCGTACGCGGTGTTACACCGCCTCGGGCGCGTCCCGGGCGGCGCCGCGGGCGCGACGCGGGCGGCCCGAGGTCCCTGAACCGGCGAGGGCCCTGACGCGGGCGCGAGACGAAGGGCCGAGACGGGGACCGATCGGGTTGGTGGTACCGCACCTGTTTTGGTCGTCGCTCCCGTGTGATCGGTAAATGGAGTACGTTCAGGAGCGCGTGACGACCCTCCACGCGTTGACCGACCACCGGCCCGACGCCCCCACGGACCGCGCGGCGGTCGTCGTGCCGATGACCGAGCGCGAGTACGGGACGCTCGCGGCCGAGCGCGTGCTCTCGACGCTAGAGACGGTCGACCCCGCCCGCGTGATCGTTCCGCTCCGGGCGGCCGCCGACCGCGCCGGCCCGTTCGCGGACTGGCTCGACGGGTTCGACCTCGACGTCGAGACGCTGTGGTGCGACGGCCCCGAGCTCGCCTCGCTGCTCGAAGCGCGCGGGCTCGACGGCGACCGCGGCAAGGGTCGGGACGTGTGGCTCGCCCTCGGTCGCGCGCTCGACGAGGAGTTCGTCGTCGTCCACGACGCCGACACGAAGACCTACTCGCCGGCGTTCGTGAACCGGCTGCTGTTCCCGCTCGGGGAAGGGTACGCGTTCTCGAAGGGGTACTACGCCCGCGTCGAGGACGGCTCGCTGTACGGGCGGCTGTTCAGGCTGTTCTTCCGGCCGCTCGTCCGCGCGCTCGGCGACGCCGCGCCGGGGCGGGAGCCGGACGTGCTGGCGTACCTCTCGGCGTTCCGCTACGCGCTCGCCGGCGAGTTCGCGGCGACGAGCGAGCTCGTCTCCGAGCTCCGCGTCCAGCGCGGCTGGGGGCTGGAGGTCGGCACGCTCGGCGAGGCGTTCGACCGCGCCGGGTTCGCCGACAGCGCGCAGGTCGACCTGGGGAGCTACGAGCACGACCACCGCTCCGTCGAGGGGCCGACCGGCCTCGCGGACATGAGCCGGGCGGTCGGCGAGGCGACCCTGCGCGCGGTCGAAGACGCCGGCGTCGACGTCGACTACGACGGCCTCGACGACCGGTCCCGGGAGCCCGCGGCGCCGCTGATCGCCGGCTCCGCGACCGACCGCGCCTCGAGCGGCCTCACGGCCGACCACGTCGACCAGGCCTCGCCGGTGGAGCCGGACGCAGACGGGCTAGTCGAGCGCGCGCCGCTAGCCCGGACCGCCGCGCCGACGCACGCCGACG
>NZ_NEWI01000062.1:0-16776 GCF_002135005.1 Halorubrum sp. SD612
TGTCGCGCGCCGAGCGCGTGCGCCTCCAGGGGTACGACCCGTGTAACGCGACGCTGGAGTCGGAGTACTACGCCGAGAAGGACGAGGAGCGCTTCCAGCGCTCGAAGCACCTCCAGTGGCTCTGGCGCCAGTTCGACGCCACACCGATGGCCGACAACGTCGAGTTCGCGCTCCGGTTCCGGCAGATGCTCGGCAACCACCTCTTCGCCGAGTGCGGCGACGACTGTCGCTTCTTCAAGGGGATCTCCGTCACCTACGGCCACAACATCGAGGTGGGCGACAACGTCGTGATCCACGACGACGTCCACCTCGACGACCGCGGGAAGCTGACGATCGGCGACCGCGCCTCCATCTCCGACGGCGTCCACCTCTACAGCCACGACCACGACATCGTCGACCAGACCGAGGTCCGGAACTTCCACACGATCGTCGAGGACGACGCCCGCGTCACCTACGACGCGATGGTCCGGGCCGGCTGCCGCGTCGGCGAGAACAGCGTCGTGGGCGCGCGATCCGTGGTCCAAGGCGACGTGCCCGCCCATCACGTGGTCGTCGGATCGCCCGCCCGCAGTGTCCGCGTGAAGCCGGGGTGGGAGGAGGCCGCCGAGGAGATCGAGGACGGCCGGCTCCCCGACAACCAGGACGACCGCGAGATCGAGTACGACCTCCCGGACGACCTCGAGCAGTTCGACGAGTTTCAGCGGGACCTCCAGCCGCCGAGCCCGCCGCGCTGAGGGCGCCGTGCGGCCGACGCGTCGGTGATCGAAAGCGGCTTGTTCGTGGTATGATATCTCACGCCAGTATCGTTATTTGCCAGCAGCGCGTACGCAGAGGTGGTGTCGCACACATGACAGGACAACGGATACTGATGATCGTCGGCGACTTCGGGGAGGACTACGAGATAATGGTGCCGTACCAGGCGCTCCAGGCGGTCGGCCACGAGGTCCACGCCGTCTGTCCGGGCAGGGAGGGCGGCGAGACGGTCAAGACCGCGATCCACGACTTCCGCGGCGACCAGACGTACCTGGAGGAGCGCGGGCACGACTTCGAGCTCACGCACGGCTTCGACGAGGTCGACCCGGCCGACTACGACGCCTTAGTCGTTCCCGGCGGGCGCGCCCCCGAGTACCTCCGCGGCTACGACGAGGTGCTCGACGCGGTGCGGCACTTCTTCGAGGCGGACAAGCCCGTCGCGTCGATCTGTCACGGCCCGCAGATCCTCGCTGCGGCGGGCGTCCTCGACGGCTACGAGATCACGGCGTACCCCGCCGTCAGGCCGGAGGTCGAGGCCGCCGGCTGCTCGTGGGTCGACGGCGTGACGACCGACGGGAACCTCGTCACCGGCCAAGCGTGGCCCGATCACCCCGAGTGGATCGCGCAGTTCCTCGACCTGCTCGGGACCGAGATCGACCACGAGGCGACCGCGGCGACGGCGGACTGAGCCCGCGCTTTTTCGATGCCGGACCCTCGCGCCCTCGCGGTCAACGTCGCCGCCAACACGAACGAACCCGGGTTCCGGGGGCCCGTCTACCCCGACGGCTCCTTCGCGTACGTCCCGATCCCCGAGTCGGCGGCGACGCTGCCGCGCGGGCGCGCCCCGGTCGACGAGCCGGTCCCGACCTACGGCGACCTCGACCTCCCGTTCGCCGTCCCGGAGGCCCTGCGCGAGGTGCCCGTCCACGCCGACCCCGAGTTCCCGGGCGTTCACGGCCGCGAGCGCGCGACGTACGGCGACCCGCACGGGGTGAAGGCCGGGCGGATCGCGACCCTCGAACCCGGCGACCGGCTCCTGTTCTACGCGACGCTGTCGCTGCGGCCGCGCGACTGGGCCGGACCGGGCGACGAGCGCCCCGGCGACGCGGGCGCGGACGACCGCGGCGGCGCGTGGCTCCGAGAGCACGGCGTCGCCGTCGACGACGACCTCGCCCCCGACTGGGGCGCGTACCTCTTCGCCGAGAGCCGGATCGAGCGCGTACTCTCGCCGGCCGAGGGCGACGGTGTCGTCGACCGCGCCGCCGCCGCCGCCGCGGCGCCGACCAACGCGCACCTGAAGCGGGACCCGTTCGACGCCCGCGTCGTCGCGGTCGGCGACCCGGACGCGTCCGGCCGCTTCGACCGGGTCGTTCCGCTGAGTGCGCCCGACGCAGGGGTGGAGGCGAACCCGATCGTCACCGACCTGTCGAGCGACTCCGGGAAGGGGCCCTGGTGGCGCCGCCCGATGGGCTTCGACGAGGCGGCGACCGCGGAGCTGCTGGCGCAGATCGACCGGGCGTGAGGGGCGACCGACGCGGCGCGAGGGGGCGGCGCGACGGGACGCCGCGTCCGCCGCCACCGCGATTTATGAGGCGCGGCCGCGTTGTGTGCGGTATGAGCGACGACGAAACACCAGACGCGAGCGACGAGGCTACCGGCCGCGGCGCGCCGTCGCGGCTCGGGCGCGTCCTCCTAGGCGCCGGCCTCGCCGCGCAGGCCTCGGAGGACTTCCGCGACATGGACGACACGATCGAGTACGCCGAGTCGGCGGGCGTTCCGATGCCGGACGTGGCCGCGCCGTTCGCCTCCGGCATGATGATCGTCGCCGGCGTCGGCATCGCGCTCTGGCGGCTCCCGCGGGTCGCGACCGGCGCGGCGGTCGCGTTCCTGACCGTCGTCACCGCGACGATGCACGACTTCTGGAACGCCGACGAGGACGACAAGGGCGGCGAGCGGCTCGCCTTCTTCGGCAACCTCGCGATGCTCGGCGGGGCGTTGGTGTTCCTGCGCGAGGCGTACAAGGACTGACCGGAGTCGTGTCGCGCGCTACAGTTCGCCGGCGTCCAGCGGGTCCTCCAGCTGGCCCATCACCGCCTCCATGGCGTCGGTCGCGGTGAGCAGGCCGACGACCTCGCCGTCAGCGACGACCAGGGCGAGCTCCTGCGACTCCGCCTGGAACCGGTCGTAGGCGTCGCTGACGCTCGCGTCGGGGGAGACCGTCAGCGGGGGGGCCGCGACGTCCGCGAACGTCAGGTCGCCGTCGCGGAGCGCGTCGAAGCGGCTCACGATCGAGGGGGCGTACACGATCCCCTCGAAGTCGCCCCGGTCCTCGCCCACGAGCGGGAAGCGCGTGTGCGGGGTGTCCCGGATCCGGTCGAGGTTCTCGTCGACCGACGCCGTCGTGGTCAGCGAGATGATCTCGTCGGGCCGCGTCATCACGTCCGCGACGGTGACCCGATCCACGTCGAGCGCGTTGAGAATCTCCTCGCGCCGTTCCTTCGGTAGCTCGATGTCTTCCATCATCGAGCCGAGGCGGGTGCGGAGCTGCGCGCGCGTCTCCAGCACCTCCCCTTCGGCCTCGGTCCACGACCCGGTCATCTCGACGCCGAAGAGCCCCAGCGTCGCCTTCGCGACCCAGTCGCCGAACTTGATCAGCGGCGAGATGCTCCAGGCGAACCAGTACAGCGGCCGAGCGCCGTAGTTCGCGACCTGCTTCGAGCGCTCGACGCCGAGATACGTCGGCGTCTGCTCGCCGTGAGTCAGGTGGACCATGTTGATGAGGAAAAAACCCAACAGCGAGCCCGCGCCGGCCGACGCGAGCGCGGTGTTCTCGAATATCGGCGCGAAGATCGCCGCAAGCCCCGGCTCGGCGACGATACCGAGCGCGATGCTCGTGCCGGAGATCCACACCTGACAGGTGGTGAGGTAGAACTCCAGGTCGTCCGTCATCTCCCAGGCGCGCCGCAGTCCGGGGGTGTCCATCTCCGACTCCGGGTACTGCCGGAGGCGCGTCAGGCCGAACTCGACCGCCACGAAGTACGCGTTGATCAGGATGAGGAGGACGCCCGCGGCCACGCGGAGCGCGACCTCGGTCGGGGGCATCGTCGTCGCGAGCGGGATCATCGTCTCCCGTTCCCCGTGCGACCCTGAAAAGGGTTCAGGCCGCGACCGACGCGCCTACTCGTAGTCCTCGTACGTCGGGAGCCCCTCCTCGGGCGGGAACTCCTCGACAGGCACCGTCGTCTCGTCGCCGCTTTCCATGTCCTTCACCGTGTACTCGCCGTTCTCTAAGTCGCGCTCGCCGACGACCACGACCGTCTCGGCGTTGATCGAGTCGGCGTAGCCGAGCTGCGCGCCGAACGAGCGGTCGGAGACGTCCTGTTCGACGACCACGTCGTCGCCGAGCGCGCGGAGGTCGCTCGCGAGCGCGGCCGCCTCGCCCCGCGTGTCGCCCACGCCGAGCACGTAGTAGTCGGTCGAGAGCTCCTCGTCCGGCCAGACCCCGGCGCGCTGGCAGAGCAGCTTGAGAGTGGCGTGGCCGGGGGCGACCCCGACCGCGGGGGTGGGCTGGCCGCCGAAGCTCTCGATGAGGTCGTCGTAGCGCCCGCCGCCGAAGACGGAGCGGGACACCTCGCCGGTGGAGTCGAAGCACTCGAAGACGACCCCGGTGTAGTAGTCGAGCCCGCGGGCGGTCGTCAGGGACACGTCGCAGAACTCGCCCGCACCGAAGTCGGCGGCGGCGGCGAGGACGTTCCGGAGGTTCTCGACCGCGGCCTCGACCGACTCGTCGCCCGCCTCGGCGACCGCGTCGAGGTCGTCGACGGTCTCCACCCCCGCGATGAGGTCGTCGAAGTCGCGCGCGGTGTCGCGGGCGAGGCCCGCGTCGGAGAGCAGTCCGACGTACTCGGCGTCGTCGACCTTCGCGCGCTTGTCGACCGCGCGGATCGCGGCGGCGGTGTCGACCGCGTCGGGGTCGGCGGCGAGCGACCGGACGAGGCCGCCGAGGATGTCGCGGTGCGAGACGCGGAACTCGAAGTCGTCGCCGGAGAGCCCGAGGTCGGTCAGGGCGTCGGCGGCGACCGCGAGCACCTCGGCGTCGGCCTCGGGCGCCGACGAGCCGAACACGTCGATGTTCGTCTGGTAGAACTCGCGGAAGCGGCCCTGCTGGACCTGCTCGTAGCGCCAGAACGGGCGGGTGGAGACCCACTTGATCGGCTTCGACAGCTCCTGGCCCTTCGCGACGACCATCCGGGCGACGGTCGGGGTGAGCTCCGGGGTCATGGAGACGCCGCGGCCGCCCTTGTCGTCGAACGCGTACAGCTCCTCGACGATCTCCTCGCCGGACTTGTCCACGTACATCTCCGTCCGCTCTAGCGCGGGCGTCGCGATCTCGCGGAAGCCGTGGCGGGCCGCCGCGTCCTCGATCGCGTCGGTCACCTCGCGGCGGGCGGACTGCTCGCCGGGGTAGAAGTCGCGGAAGCCTTTGAGGCCGTCGTACATGGACGCCGGTTCGGCGAGCGCCCGCTTGAAAGCATCCCTTCGGGGCGGGACAGCCGGGATCGGCGCGCGGTCGCGGCCGAGGGGCGGCGGCTCCGCGGGCCGTCTACTCGCGCTGGTACTCCTTCTGGAATCCGCGGAACTCGGTCCGGTGGGCCTCCTCGTCCGAGAGCAGCGTCACGGCGAGGTCCTCGGTCACCGGGTCGTCCGCCGCCTCCGCGGCGTCGATCAGGTCGCGGTACGTCGCGATCGCGTCCTCCTCGGCGTCGAGCACGCCGTTGATGACGGCCAACACGTCCGTCGAGTCCTCGGGCGGCTGGAGCGACTCCTGCCCGGCGGTGAACTCGGCGGAGCCGGGCGGCCGCGCGTCGAGCTGTTTGAGCCGCTGCCCGAGCTGTTCGGCGTGGCCGAGCTCCTCCTGGACGTCCTGTTTGAGGCTCTCTTTGATCTCCTCGGCCCGGACGCCGTCGAGGACGATCGCGTTCGTCTGGTAGTTCATCACGGTCTCGATCTCGTCGGCGTACGCCGTCTTGAGCAGGTCGACGACTCGGTCGGATGACATGCCCGACGCTACGACCGCGGGGTCGAAAGGAGTTCCGGCGCTTCCGGGTCTGCGGGAGTCAGTCGGTCCGGCCGTGGACGTACGTCTGGTCGTGGTCCGGGAACACCTCTCCCACCGTGCCCTCGCCGTACTCGTCGGCGATGAGCGTCCGGAGCTCGTCCTCGTAGTCGGCCTTGGGGACCTCCTCGCTGGGTCCCTGCTGGACATCGAAGGTCGCCTCGACGAGCTGGTCAACGGCGTGGCGGCCGAACCCGGAGAGCGGGGAGATGTAGTCGATCCCGTTTCGGTCCTCGAGGCTCTGCGCCTGCGCCCGCGACACCGTGGGGACGCGGTCGTCGCGGCGGGTGCCGTCCGCGATGGCGTCGACGTCGAGCGCGGCGATGGTCTCGAGGGCGTGCTCGTGGACGCGCTGGATCCCGTTCCGGGGGTAGCCGTCCGCGACCATCGTCTCGGCGGCGCGCTCGGCCACTTCGTGGTCGAGGTCGGCCCGCTCGAACGGGAACCCGAGTTCGCCGGCCGCCCGCTCGGCGTGCTCCCAGTCGTCCGTGAGCCCGAAGCTCCCGGTGACACAGCGGACATCGTAGAACCGGTCGAGCAGGTGGGCGGCCAGCGAGGAGTCTTTCCCCCCGCTGTACAGCAGCGCGAGCTCCATCTACCGGCGGCGGATGTCGAAGCTCTTCTGTTCGGGCTGGAGCTCTTTGAGCAGGTCGCGCATCTGGTCCTCGTCGATCTGTCCCTGAATGCGTCCGCTCTGCGCCAGCGCGGCGACCTGTTTCTTCACCTTCTCGCCGAACTGCGGCTTCGACATCTCGACCGCGTTGAGGCGCTGGCGGGCTCCGTCGGTGAGGTACTGTTTCAGCACCGCCTCCTGCTGGGCCTCGGCGCGCTCTTGGGCCTGCTGTTGGGCCTCCGCGGCGTCGCCCTCGCCGCCCTGTCGCTCGCGAAGCTCCTCCATCTTCTGTTCGCGCAGTTCTTCGAGCCGCTCGTCGTCTGGGTTACCGCTCATACGCACCCGTTCTCGGTCCGTGCGAAAAACCATTTCGGAGGTCGCGACCCGCGCGGAACGGCCGGAGCCGCCCGCAGAACCGTCGACGCCGACGGGGACGGTCCGCGTCGTTTAAACGGGCCCTCGGCGTAGCCGCGGGTAATGAGCGAGTCGCGGGAGTTCTGTCCGCGCTGCGGCGACCCGGTCCCCGAGCGGCGCGACCCCCTTCCGGGCGAGCCGCGCGGGCGAGACGCGCTGCTCTGCGACGACTGCTACTTCGAGGACTTCGACCTGGTCGACGCCCCCGACCGGATCGAGGTGTTGGTGTGTTCCGGCTGCGGCGCCGTCAGGCGCGGCGAGTCGTGGCGCGACGTCGGCGCGCGCGACTACACCGACGTCGCCGTCGACGAGGTCGCGGAGGCGCTCGGCGTCCACGTCGACGCCGAGGAGGTCGAGTGGGGCGTCGAGCCCGAGCAGGTCGACGAGAACACGGTCCGGATGCACTGCCGCTTCTCGGGCGTCGTCCGCGGGACCCTCCGCTCCGCGGAGGTGACGGTCCCCGTGAAGATATCGCGGGGGACCTGCGACCGCTGCGGGCGCATCGCCGGCGGCTACTACGCCGGGATCGTTCAGGTCCGCGCGGACGAGCGCGACCTCACCCCGGCGGAGCGCGCCGAGGCGCTCGACATCGCGGAGTCGTACGTCGCCGACCAGGAGGCCGACGGCGACCGCGAGGCGTTCATCACCGAGGTGAACGAGACGGACGACGGGCCGGACATCAAGCTCTCCTCGAACCGGCTCGCGCAGAACGTGGCGACGCGGATCACCGAGTCGCTCGGCGGGAGCTTCGAGTCGTATCCGACGCTCGTCACCGAGGACGGCGACGGCAACGAGGTGTACCGGGTCACGTTCGCGGTGCGGCTCCCGAAGTACGCGGAGGGCGAGATCGTCGACCCCGAGGACGGCGACGGGCCGGTCCTCGTCACGGGCGTCTCGGGCCGTCTCCAGGGGATCCGGCTCGCGAGCGGCGCGGAGTACACGTCCGCGTTCGCGGACGCGGAGGCCCCCGACGCGACCCGGCTCGGGACCCGCGCGGACGCGACGGAGACCACCGTGGTGACCGTCGAAGACGAGAACGCGATCCAGGTGCTCGACCCCGTCACCTACGAGGCGAAGACCGTCCCGAACCCGGCGTTCGTCGACGGCGACGCCGACGTGGTCCTCGCGTTCGAACACGGCGGTGAGGTCTACCTCGTGCCCGACGACGAGGCGGAACGGACCGCGGAGTCGGCTCGGAGCGGCAACTGAGGGATCGCTGCGAGCCGGACCGAACGCGCTACGAGGACGGCTGGAGGGCCGTAGAACTGATCGTTCGTGAGACGGCGTCGCGAAAACTGTCGACGCGTCGGCATCCCCGACCGCGGGGGACACCGCTCAGTCGGCGCGGGCGGGCTGCTCGCGGCCGAGCGCGGCGGCGCGCTCGGACTCCGTTACCTCGATGCCGCGGCGTTCGAGTTGCTCGATGAATTCGGCCTCGCTGAGCCCTGCCTGTGCGGCCGCCTGCGACAGCGTCAGGGTTCGCGCACCGTACAGCGTCAGCGCACTTGACAGCCCGTTCGTGGCCATACATCCAGTAGTCGCGTGAGGGATTATGAAGGTTACTACTTCATTCAGGCCCCTGATACACCTTATACGATATATATTGGCGAACGATCGGCTCGGAGGTGGTAATATGACGCACGCGCCGTCGTCGCTCGCCCGCAGGAGTTATACGCCTCTGCGGTCGAACGCCGATATGGACAGACAACAGCTCATGGCGTTGTTCTTCGCGTTTCTCATGGTGAGCTCCATGGTCGCGTACGGCGTCTCGCTGCTGTGACGGCCGCGTCTGGATAGCGCCTCGTCAGCCGTCGCCCCACACGTCCGACAGCGGGTGGTTCTGCCGTCGCTCCGCGTCCCGCTCGGAGCGGGTCCGGACCGACTCATCGTCGGTCGTTCCGCTGTCGGCGGTCGCGTCCCCGTCGCCGACCGAGGAATCGCCGTCGGCAGGCGACGAGCGATCCGACCCCCTCGACCCACCCGCCCGGCGGCGCCGCCGCCGTCCGCTCCGCGCACCGTTCGCTGCCGACGCGTCGATACCCGCCAGCGCCGCGTCGGGGTCGAACGCCGGGAGCGACGGGGTCGTCATCGCGTCGACCTGATCGCGGAACCACGAGGGCGTGTCGGCCGCGGCGCGGTCGAAGAGGTCGAGCAGCGAGTCGTCGGCGAGGTACGTCGCGCCGTAGTCGTCCGGGGCGCGGACGACTCGCCCGCACGCTTGGATGACCGTGCGCAGCGCCGTCCGGTGGTACCACGCCCACTGCCCGTCCGCCAGCCGGCGGGCGACCCGCGAGTCGTTCGTGTTCCGGTACGGCGCCTTACACACCACCTGCCAGCGACAGAGGTCGCCCTTCAGGTCCAGCGCCTCCTCCATCTTCACCGAGACGAACACCTCCGGGTCCGCGCTCGCCTTCCACGCCTCCAGTTCGGCGTCGCGGTTCTGCCTGTCGTGCCGCCTGACCCGCGCGGCGACGCCGAACTCGCCGAGCCGCTCGGTGATCCGCTCGGCGATGTCGTACGAGTGCGCGTGGATCAGCCCCTTCTCGTCGGGGTGTTCCGCCATCAGCCGGACGATGAGCCGGGCGATCTTCGGCACCGTCTCGTCGCGGTTCTCGTACGTCATCGACCCCTGCGTCACGTCGTACAGCGGGCGGTTCGCGAGCGGGAACGTGTGCTCGACGTCAACGAGGGCGACGTCGGCGGGGTCGAGCCCGACGCCGCGGCAGAACGCCTCCTTCGAGAGGATGGTCGCCGACAGCAGCGCGAACCGGTTCCCCCGGTCCCAGACGGTGTGCCGGAGGTACCGGGCGGGGTCGAGCGGTTTGATATCGAGGGCCGACCCCTCGCCGCCCGGCTGGTCGACGACCCACGAGGTCGGGGACTCGATGTCGCGATAGTCCTCGAGGAACCAGCCCAGTTCGCTTATGAGCTCCTGGAGCCGGTCGCGCCGGGCGACCTCCTCGCGGTCGAGCTCGGGGCGGCCGACCAGCTCGTCTTTCGCCCGGATCGCCACGTCGCGGAGCGTCTCGACGAACCGCGCGGTCCGGTCGACCGCGTCCTCCTCGGGGCCGGCGTCGGCCGCGACGTCCGGGACGCCGACGTCGTCCCACACCGGGACGCGGTCGGGCGATATCTCGATCGTCGCGTACATCTCGGCCCACTCGGCGAGCCCGTGCGCCTCGTCTATCACGACGGCGTCGCGCTTCCGGAACACCTCGGAGCCGGCGGTGCGCATGAAGTACGCTAACGTCTGTGCCGCGAAGCGGTTGCCGGACGCGATGGCCCGGTCGGAGAAGTACGGGCAGCGGTGCCGGATCGAGCAGTCGAACCCCTGCTGGCGCGCGCAGGGCGCGCGGTTCACGGGCGTGTCGTGCTCGCCCGGGAGCACGCAGTCGTAGTTCGACTTCCCGCGGATCACCGCGAGGTCGTCGAGGAGGTCGTCGGCCTCCACGTCGTCGATCTGCGACACCTGCGGGGTGGTGTAGTAGGCGCCGGTCGCCTCGCTGGGGGCCGCCTCGCCGGCGGTCTCGGCCGCGCCCATGATCGCGCGGGCGAGCAGCGACTTGCCGCTGCCCGTCGGCGCGCGCACTAACACGACGCGGTTACCGGCGGCGAACGCGTCGCGGATGTCGGCGAGGGCCTGCTCCTGCGCGCCGCGGAAGCTCGGGGCGGGGAACTCGGCGGGGATCCGGCTCGGGTCCACACGACGCCCTCGCGCGCTGGCGGAATTAAACCCTCGCTTGGGCCGCGGGGGCGACACCTATTGGTAGTCCGGGGCAAAAGGACGAAGCGACGATGAGCGACGACGGAATCCTCGGGTCGCTGTCCGCCGTGGGCCTGCTGAGCCTCTGCTGTATCGGGTTCGGCGGGCTGGCCGGCGGGGCGGCAGTGGTCGGCGGCGCCGCCTCGACGAGCGCGTTCGCGACCGGGGCGACCAGCGCGCGCGGCGCGCTGATCTCCGGCGCCGTCACGTTCGGGACGGTCCTCGTCGCCGCCGCGGTGATCCGGTGGCGGCTGAACCGGTGAGCGCGGCCGAGCCGTCCGAGGCTACTCCCGGCCGTGCCGCTCGATGTTCTCCCAGACGACGGCCATCAGCTCGCCGGTCTTCGCCACGAGGTCCTCGACCGCGCCCTCGTCGGCCCCGGCCGCCGACGCGCAGCCGAGGTCGCGGATCGCCTTCGTGGCGGACACGTGGTGGACGTGGACGCGGTCGTCGCCGGCGCGTTCGTACACGACCGTGGTACAGGGGAGCATACCGGCGAGCGTCGGGTCGATCCGCAGCGCGTCGGACGCGATCTCGGGGTGACAGACGACGATCAGCGCGGTCCGCTCGGCGTCGTCGTGGCCGAGCATCCCCTCGATCATCTCGTCGAGCCGCGTGACGCGCACGGTCTCGAAGTCGGCGAGTTCGTGTTCGAGCTGGACGAACGGCACCGCGTCCTCGAAGGGGAGGTCGACGGTCGTGTGGAGCGCCTCGTCGGCGGTGGGGGCGGGGCGTGCGGCGTCGCTCATACGCCGTGGCTCGCGCGCCGCCAGCTAAAACCCGGACGCCGTCTCAACACCTGCCGCTACCTCGAACGGTGGCCGATCGGTCCGGCGGAGGCGGAGCGATGCGTCGACTGACGGCGGGCGGTCGAGTACGGCCGGTACTGATCGGGTTCGGTCGCATCGAGAGAGAAATGCTCCGGCTGGGATTTGAACCCAGGTCATCACCGTGAGAGGGTGATATGATTGGCCGGACTACACCACCAGAGCACGTCTTTCGTCGCAATTGACGGTAGGAAAGACGATTGTAAAACAGTTCCGTTTCGACGCCGCCGTGCCCCGGTTTGTCGTGCCGAGCGGACCGACGGCGGCCGGTTCAGACGTCGACGGCGAACGGATTCGTCGCCCCCTCGCGGTCGCCCGCGGCCGCGGCGAGCGCCGCGAGGAGGTCGGCGACGCCGTCGAGGTCGGCGGTGTCGATCACCTCTACCGGCGTGTGCATGTAGCGGTTCGGGATCGAGACGTTGAGCGCGGGGGTCCCGCCGCGCACCGTGTAGAACGCGTCAGCGTCGGTCCCGGTTCGGGTGCCGGCCGCCTGAAGCTGGACGTCGACGCCGGCGTCGGCGGCCGCGTCGCGCGCGAGGTCGACGAGGACCGGGTGGTTCGCGCTCCCGCGGCCGATCACCGGGCCGGCGCCGAGTTCGACCGGCCCGCGTCGCTCGCGGTCGACGTCCGGGTTGTCGGTCGCGTGGGTGACGTCGACCGCGACGAACGCGTCGACGTCGTCGAGGTCGACGCCGACCATTCGCGCACCTTGGAGCCCGACCTCCTCCTGAACGGTGGAGACCGCGTACACCGTCGCGTCGACGTCCGCCTCGGCGGCGCGCCGGAGCCCCTCCGCGGCCGCCCACGCGCCGGCCCGGTTGTCGACCCTCCGGGCGGCGATCCGGTCGCCGACGAGGTCGCGGAGCCCGGTCGAGAACGTGACCGGGTCGCCCACCTCGACGCGGTCGCGCGCCGCGTCGGCGTCGGCGGCGCCGATGTCGACGAACTGCCCGGCGATATCCTCGTACTCCTCGTCGCCGTCACGGAGGTGGATCGCGGTCTGGCCGATCACGCCCTGAACGGGTTCGTCGGCGTGGACCGTGACGTGCTGGCCCTTCGAGACCGTGCGGTCGGCGCCGCCGATCCGCCCGATCCGGAGGAAGCCGTCGTCGAGCACGTCCCGGACGATGAACCCGATCTCGTCGGCGTGGCCGGTGACGGCGACCGTCGGCGCGTCCGGGTCGCCCTCGTGGACCGCGACGGCGTTGCCGTACGAGTCGGTGTCGACCCGGTCCGCAAACGCGCAGACGTAGTCGGTCCAGACGCGCTGGGCGGCCGTCTCGAAGCCCGAGGGGCTCGGCGTCGCGAGGAGGTCGTCGAGGAACGCGCGGCGCGTGTCGTCCATGCTCGGTGGCTGTGGGGCGGCCGGCAAGAAAACGTCGGTGTCGGCGTTCGGCGCCGGGACCGCCGGCGAGTCAGCCGGGGCGCGGATCGGTCGACACAAGCGCTTTGAGTCGCCCGCACGTCCGGTCCGTATGGACATCCTCCGAAGCGTCCGGGCCGTCGCCGAGGCCGAGGGACCGGGCGTCGTCGACTGGGATCGGGCCGCGTCGGCCGCGAAGGAGGCCACGGACCCCGGATCGATCGCGATCTCCGACGCGGAGCGCGCGGGGTACGCCGCCGACGTTCGCGACGCCCGCTCGCGGCTCACCGAGGTCGCCGGGATCGAGTTCAACGTGCCCGACACCGTCGAGGTACAGAACCGCCACCACTGGATCGACGCGAGCGTCGGCACGTTCCGGCGCGTGATGGACCCGATCGAGGCGGCCGCGGCGGACCCCGGCGGACCCGACGGGACGTTCGACGCGACACCCGCGAAGCGCGGCCCCGCGTTCGCGCAGGACGTCAGCCGAGTCGCCAACACGGGGTCGATGGCGTTCGCCTTGGGCTTCCTCTCGCGGAACGTCCTCGGCCAGTACGACCCCCTCCTCCTCGCCGACGAGCCGGACGCCGACCACGGCCTCTACTTCGTTCACCCGAACATCGTCGCGGTCGCGAGCGCGCTCGACGTGGACTACCCCCGCTTCCGGCGGTGGATCGCGTTCCACGAGGTGACCCACGCCGCCGAGTTCGGCGCGGCCCCGTGGCTCCCGGAGTACCTCGAGTCGCGCGTCGAGCGCGGCGTCGAGGGGATGGTCGGCGGCGAAGGGGGCGTGAGTCGCGGGCTCGACCCCGACGCGTTCGCGGAGCTCCAGGCCGCGATGACGGCGGTCGAGGGGTACGCCGAGGTCCTGATGGACCGCGCGTTCGACGGCGAGTACGCGGACCTCCGGGCGAAGCTGGACGAGCGTCGAGGCGGGGGCGGCCCGGTGCGGCGGCTCGCCCAGCGCCTGCTGGGACTGGGCCTCAAGCGGCGGCAGTACGAGCGCGGGGCCGCGTTCTTCCGGCACGTCGCCGACGAGCGCGGGATCGAGGCCGCGGGCGCGGTGTGGGAGCGCGCCGAGAACCTCCCGACCGGTGACGAGCTGGACGACCCGGACGCGTGGATCGCCCGCGTCGACCCCTGAGCGGGAGTTGCCGCGTCGGGCCGGCCGGCGTCACTCCAGTTCGTACTCGCGTGCTCTGTTCTCGCCGGACCGGTCGGATAACCCGGCGGACGTTCGCTCGAACCGCTCGTCGAGGTCTTCGGTCGCGAGCAGCCGGTCGAGCCGCCGCTCGAACTCCGCCTCGTCGATCTCGCCGTTCGCGTAGCGTTCCCGCAGCGCCGCCACCGGCCGTTCGGCGGAAGGAGACGCCGATCCTGCGTCGGCATCGTCCGCGGCGACGAGCGGGAAGTCCTCGCCGAGCACCACCACCAGCGGGATCAGGATGAAGAAGCCGGTGATGAAAATCGCCGGTCCGAGCGGCGCCACCGGGCTCGGGAGGAGGACGGCGGACAGCGACGTGAGCCCGAACGAGAGGATCGCGATGAGACCGATCAGCCGCTTCTTCTCGAACGTGGGGAGGGCCATGCGCGACTGCTGTCGCCGAGGCGACAAAAACGTACTGCCGGAGTCGGTCGATTCCCTGCGGGCGACCGACGGCTATTCCTCGCGGGCGCACCCACGTGGATCCGTGCTCAGGTACGTGACGACGAACCCGGGGAAGGTCCGCGAGGCGGAGCGGTACCTCCCGGACGGCTCGGTGGAGCGACTCGACTTCGACTACACGGAGGTCCAGGCCGACGACCTCGGCCCGATCGCGGCCCAGGGGGCCCGGGAGGCGTACCGCCACGCCGACGCCCCGGTCCTCGTCGACGACGCGGGGCTGTTCGTCGAGGGGCTCGACGGGTTCCCGGGCCCGTACTCCTCGTACGTTGAGGAGACGCTCGGGATCGAGCGCGTCCACGAGGTCGCGAGCGAACTCGACGACCGCCGCGCTGCCTTCCGGTGTACGCTCGGCTACTGCGACGGCGAGGGGTTCGCCGCGAGCCCCGACCCCGTCGACCAAGGCGACCGCGACGCGGCCGCGGCGGCGGGACCGGACGCGGCGGGCGAGGGCGAGAGCGACGGCGAGGGCGGCGCGGCCGGAGCCGGCGCGGAGCCGCTCCCGGTCAAGCTGTTCGAGGGGTACGTCCCGGGCCGGATCGTCGCGCCGCGGGGCGACGGCGGCTTCGGCTACGACCCGATCTTCGAACACGACGGCGAGACGTTCGCGGAGATGGACACCGACCGGAAGAACGCGGTGTCGCACCGCGGGCGAGCCTTAGAGAAGTTCGCGGAGTGGTACGCGGACCGCTGAGGCTCGGTTTCTCTCCCCGGCGGCTCAGGCCGTGTCCGCGATCGCGTCGGTGAGGAGGTCGCAGCCGAGGTCGATCTCGCGTTCGGTGACGTCGAGCGGCGGGAGGATCCGGAGGACCTTGTGGCCGCACGCGAGCGTGAGGAGCCCGCGCTCGAACGCGTTCTCCACGACCGCGTCTCGGCGCTCCTTCGTGTCGAACTCGACAGCGAGCAGCAGTCCCTTCCCGCGGACGTCCGCGACGGGGTCGAGGTCGGCGTCGCGCAGCGTCTCCTTGAACTGCCGACCGCGGACGACGGCGTTGTCCATGAGGTCCGCCTCCTCGATGGCGTCGAGCGTGAGCGCGCCCTGCGCGGAGGCGATCAGGTCGCCGGCGCCCCACGTCGAAGAGAGGCGGCCGCTCTCCTCGGGGAACACGTCGCTCCGGGAGACGGTCGCGCCCACGCGGAGCCCCTTGGCGCTCGTGATCACGTCGGGGTCGTACGCGTAGTGGTCCGAGCCCCACATCTCGCCGGTGCGGCCGACCCCGGACTGGATCTCGTCGGCGATGACCGTGATGTCGTGCTCGTCGGCGAGCGCCGCGATCTCGTCGGTGAACGCGTCCGAGGGGAAGCGGTAGCCGCCCTCGCCCTGGATCGGTTCGAGGATGAGGTAGGCCACGTCGTCCGGGTGGACGTTCCCGCGCTCCGGGTCGAGCTTCCGGCGGAGCCGGGAGACGCCGTCGGCGAAGAAGCCGCACGAGCAGGTCTCGGGCGAGCAGGTCCGGTCGTCGCAGTACGGCACGTCCATCACGCCGCTGACCTCGGGGAAGTCGCGGCGGTACACGGACTTCGAGCGGTTGAGCGAGAGCGCGCCGAGCGTCCGCCCGTGGAACGCCCCGTCGAAGGTGATGGCGTACTTCGCGCCGTCCGAGGCGTCGTACGCGATCTTGATGGCGTTCTCGACCGCCTCGGCGCCGGAGTTCGAGAGGAAGACGGTGTCCATGTCGTAGTGGCTCGTCAGGTCCGTCAGGCGGTCCATGAGCCCGGAAGCCCCGGGGATCCCGTCGCCGGGTGAGGGGCCGCCCGCCGCGTAGAAGTCCTGCCCGGCGATCTTCAGCGGGTCGACAAGGTCGAACTCCGCGAGCCGGTCCATGATCAGCGGGTTGTTGTACCCGAGCGGCGCGGCGGCGACGTGGCTGGTGAAGTCCATGAGGACGTTGCCGTCGACGTCGGTACAGAACGGGCCTTCGGCGGGGGCGGTGCGGTCCCAGACGAACTCGTAGACGTAGGTGCTCGGCGCGGCCGACTCGTGGTGGTAATCGACCCACTCGCGAGCGCGCTCGCCCGGCAGGTCGGCGACGGCAGGCGTGGCGGTGTCGCGATCCATGCCTCCCGGTGGCACGCGGACGAAATAAATTCGTGGCGAACGCGCGAACGTTGGAGAAATCTCTAACTCTTGTTCGCCCGCTCTTCGGTAGACTGGCGGAACTAGCGGAATACATTGACAGCGATACAGTCCACGAGACTGTGGATCGGTGCCCCAGTAAGGTTCAGTGACCGGAGGAAGCCGTAGGTCCGAGCGGCCTGCTCCA
>NZ_NEWI01000063.1:0-16764 GCF_002135005.1 Halorubrum sp. SD612
GCGCGACCCGCGCGTCGACGCCCACGCGATACCGGTCGTCGATCCGGAGCCGAGCGATCCGGTCGATGGGAGCGACCGGCAGGGTGAGGTCCTCCCGGCTGACGACCTGCTCGACGCCGAAGTCCGCCGCCATCAGCGTCTTCCGGCCGTCCGCGGTCGCCTTCTCGGCGGCGTCGACGGCCAGGTCCGCGCCGTGCGACTGGATCCGTCGGGCGAGCTCCTCGGCGGCGTCCGCGCTGACGCGGAGTTCTCCCGCGTTCCGCCGGATGATCCCGTCGACCGGCGCGAACGGCAACTCGACACTCATACACACAGTCGCGTCCGTGTATCGTATAACGCTTTCCGTTAGCCGCATCGCCGCCGGATTCGGAAGGGAGCGATCGCGGCGGTCGACGGGGTCAGAAGACGTCGTCCGCGTCGATCGTGCCGTCGCGCTCGGGCCCGCGGACGGTGATCTCCTCGCCGAGCCGGAGGCCGGCGTCGGTGTCGACCGCCTTCGTCTGCTGGCCGTCGTCGAGGACGACCGGGTCCCCGGTCTGGACGACCGTGCCGGTGAACTCGACGTCTTCGCCCGACCGCTCCGCCGTCGCCGCCGCCGCGCCGCCCTCGGCGCTCGCGGCGCTCCCGTCGTCGGCGGACTCGCCCGCGACGGCCTCGGCGGCGGCCTTCTGTCCGTCCTCGGCGAACGCGCCGAGGCCCGTCTCGTCGGCACTGCGCCCGTCGCTCTCGGACTCGACGCCCCCGGCCGCTCCGTCCGCGGCGCCGACCGCCGCGTCCGACCCCTCGTCGAGGACGGTGACCGTCGACCGCCAGTTCGCGGACGCCTCCAAGTCGTCCTGCCAGCCGTCCTGGATCTCGACGTCGGTGAAGACGACGCGGTCGGCCAACTCGATCTCGCGGTCGGCCTTGTCGCCCCACAGCGCGACGCGGATCTCTCCCGTCTCGTCTTTGATCCGGACGTTGCGGACCTGCCCCTCGCTCCCGTCGTCGCGGTCGAACGTCCGCTTCGGGTCGGTCTCGATGACGCCGCCGCCGACGTCGACCGTCTGGCCGATTTCGAGGTCGGCGACGTCGGTCGTCTCCGGGACGTACTCGACGTCCTCGTCGACGCGCTCGACCGTGCCGCGGTCGCCGACGTGGAGCTCTAAGTCGCCGTCGCGCTCGCGGACGTAGCCGTCGCCGACCTCGACGACCTCGCCGGGATCGAACTCCTCGGCGAGGTCGGCCTTGCCGTCCCACAGCGTGACGCGCACGCGGCCGGTCTCGTCGCCGACGGTGAGGTTGGCCACGCGCCCCTCGCTCCCGTCGTCGCGGTCGAACGTCCGGATCGAGTCGGTGTCGAGCACCTGCCCGACGAGGTCGACGTCGGACGCGCCGAGCGTGAGGTCCTCGACGCGGTAGGTGTCGAGCACCTGAACGTCGACCTCGGCGTCCTCGTCGGGTTCGACCTTGTCGGCGCTCACTTCGAGGCCGCTGTACCCCTCCTTGGGGCGGCCCATGACGCGGAGCACCTGGCCGACTTCGAGCTCTTCCTCCGCGGCCGCGGCCATGTCGTCCCAGAGCGCGACCCGGACGGAGCCGGAGGCGTCGGCGACGTCGACGTTACACACGCGGCCCTCCTCGGCCTCCTCGTCGTCGCGCTCGAAGGTCCGGACCTCGCCGATGGCGGTCACCTTCCCGAGGAACTTCACGTCGTTCATCCCCGGCTCGATGTCGGCGATGGTGTCGGCCTCCTCGTCGCGCAGCTCGTGCGCGATGAGCATCGCGGCGGTCTCCTCGTCGGCGAGCCCGCCCATCTGCTCGACCTTGTCCTCGACGGCGGCCTCGAACTCCTCGAACTCGACGTCGGTGTCGAGGTCCTCGTACACCTCCTCTATGGCTCCCATACGCGTACCTCCGTGGTCGACGAGTTCGCGGATAAGCGTTGCCGTTGCCCGGGGTTCGCGCCGGAAGCCGACCGGTCGCCGGAGCGACCGGTTCGGGTCGCGCTCGCGGCTCGAAGGCGTCTCATAGAGGCGCATGGGGCCCGTCGGTACAAAAGGTGTTCATCCGTGCCGCGACGCGTCCGTCCCGCACCGGGGTGCGTGCGGACCGAACGCACGGGGGCCGCGGACCGTAACCGTCTTATGTTCAACCGCGGTACGTGGAGATGAGTCCTGGTAGGGTAGTGGACTATCCTCTTGGCTTGCGGAGCCAGGGACCGGAGTTCAAATCTCCGTCAGGACGCTCACTTCTCGCAGGCGCTCCGCATCGCGGAGCGCCTGCTTCGGCGTTCGCGTCCTGACTTGCCCCACGCTCGCTTCGCTCGCGTGGGACTCCGTCAGGACGTTCTTTAATTACGACGTTACGACGGTTGCGAGCAGTGTGTGGGTCCTACGCGACACGTTCGGTGATACTTGGTTCTGCGGTGGCGCGTGCCGACGAGCAGCCGTCAGGCTGCGAGTCGCACGCGCGAGGGACGCGGCGAGCGAGGGCGACCGAAGGGAGCCCCGAGCGAGCCGCGAGGCTGGGGAGGCGTGAGGTGCGGTCGCTGTGCCGGGCGGGACTCAAAGGGGCAGTCGCGAGGACGAAGGCGCGCGAAGCAAGGACCGCAAGGAGGGAGCGTTAGCGACCGACTGAGGACCGCAGCGAGCGCACCGAGTCCTCGCGACTGGGGCTTTGGCGGTGTTCGCCGCGCCGTCGTCGGGAGTTTATAAACAGTCCAGCATCAGGTCATCTGCCTCATCCGTCCCTCCGCGGACGATCCGAACGATATAGTTCACGTCTTAATCGTGCGGGTGGAAGCGGTCCATCGCGCGGCGGACCGCGTCGGTGTTGCCGATGAACGTCACGTGGTCGCCGACTTCGAGGACGCTGTCGGCCGTTGGGACGTGATTCTCGCCGTCGCGGCTGACGACCGCGACGAAGGTGCCGTCGGGGATCTGCGCGTTGAGGTCGCGGATGGTCTTGCCCGCGAGCTCCGCCGAGGTCACCTCGACCTCCTGGACGTCGTGGCTGTCGCCGAGCTCGTTCATCCAGTGGGTGAGCGCGGGGCGCTCGATCTCGTCGTCGATGGCGACCGCGGTCGCCGTCGTCGCGTCGATGCCGGTGACGCCGATGCTGTCGAAGGCGTCGACGTTGTCCGGGTCGTTCACCCGCGAGTAGACGGAGTCGACGTCGAACTTGGTAATAGCGAGCTGACACGCGAGGAGGTTGATGTCGTCGTCGGCCGTCGTCGTGATGAACCGCTTGGCGTCCTCGATGCGGGCGCCGCGGAGCGTCTCCGTGTCGCTGCCGTCGCCCTCGTAGACGGTGAACCCCGCCGAGCGCGCCCGCTCGACCACCTCCGGGTCCGTCTCGACGACGACGACGTACTCGCCCCTGTTCTCCAGTCGCGTGGCGAGCGCCTGGCCGACCCGACCCCCGCCGATGATTATCGTGCGCATTGGTGACACTCCGAGGAACTCTCCGATCTGCCGCGCGAGCCCCGCCTCGACGAGGACCGTCGCGAAGATGACCGCGAACACCGTGCCGACGAGCAGCTCGCCGGCGGCGACGCTGCCGGCCAGCTCCAGCTCGATGGCGAACAGCGTCGCCACGCTCGCCGGGATGATCCCCCGCGGTCCGACGCTCGCGATGAACAGCCGCTCGGGCCGGGTGAACCGCTCGACGCCGAGGGTCGCGAGGAACGCCCCAAGCGGCCGGAGGACGAGCATGATGACGGCGACGAGCGTGACCACGCCGAGGCCGAGCCCCGCGATCGCCTCGACGTCGATCAGCGCGGCCAGCGAGATGAACACGAAGGATAAGACGATCGTCGTCGTGTTCTGTGCGAACTTCTCTATCTCCTCGCGGTTGTCGAGACCGAGGTTGCCGAGGAGGATCCCGCTCGTCGCGGCCGCCGCGATGCCCGCCTCCGCGGCGACGGCCTCCGCGGCGGCGAAGGATCCGATCGCGGCCGACAACACGAGGAACTGCGACGCCTGCACGTCGCGTTCGGGAACGAGGTCACTGTCTAGGAGGAGGTAGATGATGACGGTCGCGAGCAGCCCCGCGGCGACGCCGACGCCGAACCGCTGGAGGAACGAGACCACCGTCGCGGGGACGCCGAGGTCGTCGAGCAGCAGCGTCTCGAAGATCACGACCGCGACGATCGCGGCCGTCACGTCGTTGACGATCCCCTCGGTCTCTAACGCGGTCGCGACGTGGTCGCGCACCCGGACCACGTTGAGGATCGGCGTGATGACGGTCGGCCCCGTCGCCACCAGCAGCGCGCCGATCAGCAGCGCGATCTCCCAGGTCCCGTCCGTGAACGCGCGGACCGCCGCCGCCGTACCGAGGAACATCACGACCGCGCTGACGGTCACGAGCCGCAGCGACACCGTGGACGCGCGTCGGATCCGGTCGAGCTGAAGCGCGAACGCCCCCTCGAAGACGATGATCGCGACGCTGAGTCCGACGATGATCTCCAGTCCGTCGCCGAACGTCTCCAGCGTGACCAGCCCCAGCAGTTCGGGCCCCAACACTACCCCGATAGCGAGGTAGAAGATGACGCTCGGCACCCGGAACCGGTGAGCGAGCAGCTGGACCGCGAGTCCCGACACGAGTATCATCGCGATCACCGGCAGCAGGCTACTGGACACGTCTACCGTGAGTACGCGCTCCGACTCCCTTAGTGTACTGGTGGGCCGCATCGGCCGACCGATTCGCCGCCGTCGGCGCGACGCTTCACCGGCGATACCCGGGCCCGGTCGACCGAGCGCTCCGGCTACCGGACGGCGGCGCCCGGGAGGCCCGACCCGTCCGCCGGGGGCGACCGACCCCGCTCCCCCCGTCGCGGAACTCGCCATTTATCAGTCGTCGCCGCCGACCGCGAGGCGTGACCGACCGCGACACCGGGCCGAACCGAGACGGGCGCGACGCGCCGCCGGCCGCAGTCGCGATCACCGCCGGCGCCGCGCTGTTCAACGAGGGGCGGTTCGTCGCGGCGCGCGAGGTCTGGAGCGGTGTGCGGCGACCGCCGGACGGCGACGAGAGCGACGACGGCGAGCGGCTGCGCCGAGGGCTGGCCGCGGCCGCGGCGGCGGCGCACCGCGCGCTCGAGGACGACCCGTCCGAGGGCGCGGAGCGCGCCGACGACGCCCTCGCGGCGCTGGCGAGCGTCGGCGATTCTCGGGGAGTCGCGCTGGCTCCCGTTCGGGAGTGGGCGGAGCGGCTCGCGTCGACGCCGATAGACCCGGACCCGGCGACCGCGCCGCGAATCCGCGTCGACGGCGAGGCGCCGACGTTCGACGGGCTCCCGCTCGCGGCGGCGGGTATCGCCGCGCCGGCGCTCGCGAGGGCGGGCGACCCGGGCGACCCGGAGGCGCTCGCGAGCGCCGCCGACTTCGCCCGCGAGGAGCGCGGGACGGGCCGGACCGTGTTCTCGGAGCTGCTGTTCGCGTACCTCCGGACGCCGGACGCGCGACCGCAGGTGGCCGCGCGGCTGAGCGATCGCGTCGATCGCGAGGAACGGAGGCGGCGCGACGTCGAGGGCCTGTTCTGAGGCGGCGCGGGGCTCGGTGCGGCCCGGGGTCGCGCGGCGCTCAGGCGTCGTCGGGGTCCCCCGGGAAGTTGGGTTCGGCGGGCGACTCGGGGGCGGGCCGATCGGCGTCCGACGCCAACGAATCGTCGTCGTAGCGACCGCCGTTCGCCTCGGTGTCGCTGTCGGATTTGGGTTTGCCCTCGAAGGTGTAGTCGCCGGAGTTGTCCGCGGGGTCGTAGCCGAGCGCCTCGCGGGCGCGCTCGATCGAGTAGTAGCGGCGGTCGTTGTTCGAGATGCCGTACACGATCTCGTAGCCGTACTCGGCGCGGAGACACCGGTCGAACAGGTGCGCGCAGTCGCGGTGGGAGAGCCACATCGCCTGCCCGCGCTCGTACTCGCGGGGCGGATGGTCCTTGGTGAGGTTGCCGATCCGCACGCAGACGACGCTCATCCCGAACTCGTCGTGGTAGAAGCGCCCCAGCGACTCGCCCGCGGCCTTGGAGACGCCGTAGAGGTTACCGGGGCGGGGGAGTTCGCTGCCGTCGAGCCGGTAGTCGTCCTCGGGGCGGTACAGGTCGGGCGTGCGGTCCTCGGTCTCGTAGCCGCCGACGGCGTGGTTCGAGGAGGCGAACGCGAACCGCTCGACGCCGGCCTCGGCGGCCGCGCGCATCACGACCTGCGTCCCGTCGATGTTGTTCCGGAGGACCGAGTCCCACGGCGCCGTCTTCCGCGGGTCGCCGGCGAGGTGGATCACCGCGCCGACGTCGGCGACCGCCTCGCGGACGGCGCGCTCGTCGGTGATGTCGGCGACGTACCGGTCGGCGTCGGTGACCCCGTCGGGCACCTTCGCGGCCGGGAGGGGCTCCCGGTCGAGGAGCCGCCAGTCGTAGTCGTCGCCGATGCCGCGGAGGATGGCCTGTCCCACCCGTCCGCCGGCGCCCGTCAGGAGGACCGGCTCGTCCATTCGACTCTACGTGGGCGGGAGACGGGCATATATGACACGGTTCGACCGGTGGCACCGAACGGGAGTGGAAAAGGCCGGACGGCGGGAGGGGGACTCGGCGAAACCGCCGAAATGCGGCGTTAAAGCTTCTGTCGCGAGACCTTCACGCCGGTGGGGGTGACGATGATCTGGTCGTCGCCCTTCTGGACGATGTCGCCGTCGACCTCCTGGACCACCTGGCGGAGCTCGTCGTAGACGTGTTCTATCGTCCGGTCCGACGTTGAGTGGCGGGTGATGTCGGCGATGACGAAGTCGCCGTCGTACACCGCGTCCTTGATCGGGATGACGTCGCTCTGGTCGGCGATCTCGGCGAAGTGTACCTGCGTGCCCGTCTCCGCGTGCGCGTCGGCGAAGTCGTCCGCGTCGAGTTCGACGTAGTCGTCGACGGAGCGGCTCCCGCTCCCGCCGAGGATCTTGCTCATGATGCCCATACACACCACACGACGAGGTCGGACATTAGTTCTTACGTCAGACACACCGGGCGGCCCGGCCGCGCTCGGCTCACTCCAGCTGCTCTTGCCACTCCTGGACCCGCGAGAGCAGCTCGACCGGGGGGGTCGCCGCGACGTCGACGTCGCGCAGCTCCTCGATCACGGCGCGGGTCTCGGGGTCGGGCCGCGCCGGCTCGGCGTCGGGGCCCGTCGCCCCCGACGTCGACGCCGACTCGGCCGCGCCGCCCCCGTTCCGGGAGGGCGCGCTCGCCCCCTCGTCGGGGGCGTCCCCGTTCCCGCCGCTCCGCGAGCCGCGCGCCTCGATCGCCTTCTCCTCGCGGAGCCGGTCTAAGACCTCGTCCGCGCGGGAGACGACGGGGTCGGGGACCCCCGCGAGGTCGGCGACGTGGACCCCGTACGAGCGGTTCGTCGGGCCGTCGCGGACGGTGCGGAGGAACGTCACCTCGCCGTCGCGCTCGTCGACGGCGACGTGGACGTTCGCGACGCGGGGGAGGTGGTCGGCGAGCGTCGTCAGCTCGTGGTAGTGGGTGGCGAAGAGGGTCCGCGCGCGGACCTCGTTGTGGAGGTACTCCGTGGCGGCCCACGCGATCGAGATCCCGTCGTAGGTGGCGGTGCCGCGGCCGACCTCGTCGAGGATGACGAGCGAGTCCTCGGTCGCCGAGTGGAGGATGTTCGACAGCTCCTGCATCTCGACCATGAACGTCGACCGGCCCTGCGCCAGCTCGTCGAGCGCGCCGACCCGGGTGTAGATGCCGTCGACCAGCCCGACCTCGGCCGCGCGCGCGGGAACGAACGAGCCCGCCTGCGCGAGCAGCTGGATCAGCGCGGCCTGCCGCATGTACGTCGACTTCCCGCTCATGTTCGGCCCGGTGACGATGAGGAAGCCGCGCTCCGCGTCGAGCCGGAGGTCGTTCGGGACGAAGTCGGTCGTCCCCTCGACGACGGGGTGGCGCCCGGCCTCCACGTCGAGCCGTCGCTCGTCGGTCAGCTCCGGGCGCGTCCAGTCCCGGCGGGCCGCGTGGGTCGCGAGCGAGGCGAGCGCGTCGAGCTCCGCGACCGCCCGCCCGGCGTCCTGGAGCAGCTCGGCGCGCTCGGCGACGCGCTCGCGCAGCTCCTCGAACAGCTCGTACTCCAGGTCGCCGCGGGCCTCCTCCAAGCGGAGGACCTCCCGCTCCTTCTCGGCGAGCTCGTCGGTGACGAACCGCTTCGAGTTCTTCAGCGTCTTGACCTCGCGGTAGTGCTCCGGCACCTGATCCGCGACCGACTTCCCGACCTGGATGTAGTAGCCGTCCGTCTTGTTGCGGTCGACGGTGACGTGGCTGAGCCCGTGCGTTCGCTTCTCGCGCTCGGCGAGCCCGTCGAGCCACGACTTCGCCGCCTCGTGGCGCTCGATCAGCTCGTCGAGCTCGTCGTCGTACCCCTCCTTCAGCAGTCCGCCGCCCGTCTTCGCATTCGGCGGGTCCGCGGCGAGCGCCTCGGCGAGCTCCTCGCGCAGGTCGGCCGCGCGCTCGCGGTCGACGCGGTCGAGGACGGCGGCCGCGGGCGAGTCGGCGAGGGCGGTCCCGTCGAGCGCGTCCGCGAGGTCCGGCAGCAGCGCGAGCGTGTCGCGGACCGAGAGCAGTTCGCGCGCGCCCGCGGTCCCGCTCGTCGTCCGCGCGGCGAGGCGTTCGAGGTCGTACGCGTCGCCGAGGACCTCGCGGAGCCGGTCCCGCGCGAGCGCCGCGGAGGCCAGCGCCTCGACCGCGTCGAGCCGGGCCGCGAGCGACTCGCGGTCGCGACGCGGTCGGGTGAGCCACTCGCGGAGCAGCCGACCGCCGGCGGCCGTGACGGTGTGGTCGACCGTGTCGAACAGCGAGCCGTCGGCGTCGCCCCGCATCGTCTCCGTGATCTCCAGGTTACGCTGCGTGGTCGCGTCCACGTCGACGCGGTCGGCGTCGGCGTAGGCGGTGAGGCGGGTCATCGAGGCCAGCACGCCCGCGCCCGTCTCCTCGACGTACGAGAGGACCGCGCCCGCCGCGCGGACCGCGAGGTCCGAGTCGAGCCCGACGCTGTCGGTCGTCTCGCGGCCGAACTGCTCGCGCACCGCGTGTTCGGCGCGCCCGGGCGCGAACGCCTCCCCGTCGAAGGCGGTCACGCGCCCCGAGAGGTCCTCGCGGACCGCCGCGAGGAGGTCGTCGTCGTTCCGGACCCGCGGGCCGGGCAGCACCTCGGCCGGGTCGAACCGGTAGAGCTCGGCGCGCAGGTCGCCGCCGCCGTCGACCGTCGTGGCGAGGAACCGGCCCGTGGTCACGTCGGCGAACGCGAGCCCGTAGGGGCCGTCCGCGTCGGGGTCCGCCTCGTCTTCGCGGACCACCGCGGCGAGGTAGCGCGCGTCGTCGTCGCTCGTCTCCAAGACCGTACCGGGCGTGACGACGCGGACGATCTCGCGGGCGTGGCCGCCGTCGTCGGTGTCGTACTGGTCGGCGACCGCGACCCGGTAGCCGCGCTCGACGAGGGCGTTCACGTACGGCGTCAGCTCCGAGAGCGGCACGCCCGCCATCGGGTACGACGAGCCGTGGGAGGACTTCTGTGACACGGTGAGGTCGAGCTCGTCGGCGACCAGCTCGGCGTCGTCCGCGAAGAACTCGTAGAAGTCGCCGCACTGCATCGCGAGGACGTCAGCGTCCGTCTCCGCCTTGAGATCGAGGAACTCCCCGACGATCCCCGTTGCCATATGTCCGTACTCCCGCCGTGTGAGGGTAAAACCCTGCGGGTGTCCGCGCGGTCCGGTTCGGGCCATCCCGCGCGGTCCGGTTCGGGCCATCCCGCGCGTCCGCGCAAGATCACCCGAGGCGGTTCCGCTTCGTCGACGAGCGATGGACGATCCCGGAGACGGCGAACACGAGCGCGAAGAGCGTCGCGTACGCGTACCCCGGAACTCCGGCGAACGGCACGGTACCCGCCCACGCCGCCGTCGCCAGCAGCCCGCACACCACCGCGAGCCCGACGTAGTACTCGCTCCAGAGGATCTCGTTGTCCGAGACGATCTCCAGGTACACCTCCAGCTGCCGGCTCTCCTCGGTGAGCGACACCAACCCCCGATCGGACTCGTAGTCGATGAACCCACTGGCGGCCAGCTTCGGGAGGTGGGACTGGTGAAGCGCCGTGTACACTCGCTTGCGCTGCTTGTACGTCACCTCGGGGATCTCGAGGTCGTTCTCCCACGCCGCCAGCTGCTCGGCGATGTCGCGGACGCGCGCCTCGGCCCCGTTGGTCTTCAGGTACCTGATCACGTTCCGCCGTCGCGCGTTGCTCAGCGCCGTGAACACCTCGTCGCACGACGGACCGTCCGCGTCGGCGGGCGAGGGTTCTTCCGACCCGATGAGTTGCGGTGTCATGGCTCACCCATTTGAACTGAGTGTATATTAACCCGATATTACATATCACTTTCTATTAATTCGACGACAGCGATCACAACAGATCTCGGTTCACAAAACACACGCAAACGAGCTGAGAATCGATATAATCGCGGTTTTAAAATAGCAGCTCCAGTAGAGGGCAAGAAACGCCCGATACTGTTATAATTCTGTAACGATCGGATCGGGCACTAGGCGCGCGGCGGCGGCGGTAGGCGGCGCATACATAGGACGGGACGCGCCGTCCGCAGACGGTATGAACGCGTCACCAGACACGGCCGGGGGTCGCCTTCGAGAGCCCGCGCGCGCCGCCGCCGACCGACTCCGACGGCCCGAGTACACCGGCGGGAACCGCTGTCTGCCCTGTACCGCCGTCAACGTCGCGATCGCTGCGGCGGGGGCGGCCGCGGTGGCCGCGGTCGGCGGCCCGCTCCTCGGCGCGGCCGGGTTCGGCGCCGCGCTCGCGGCGATCTGGCTGCGCGGCTACCTCGTTCCGGGCACGCCCGAACTCACGAAGCGGTACCTCCCCGAGCGCGTCCTCGCGCTGTTCGGGAAAACGCCCGGTTCGAGGGGGATAGCCGCCCGTCCGTCGGGCGAGGTCGATCCGGAGACGTACCTGCTCGACGCCGACATCCTCGTCGAGACGCCCGCTGGCGACGACTTCGCGTTCGCGCCCGAGTTCGCGTCGGCGTGGCGGGCGGCGGCGACGGGCGATCCGAGGGACACCGGCGTCGACGGGGACCGAAGCGACCGCGATGACGTGGCGGCGCTCGCGACGCTCACCGGGATCGACGCCGACGAGCTGGCGATCGACTGGTACGAGGGCGTCGGGTTCGCGTACGCGGGCGACGAGAAGATCGGCCACTGGGAGTCGCGCGCGGCGTTCCGGGCGGACGCCGCGGCCGACCGCGTGCTGACGGCGACCCGCGGCGACTGGACGGCGCTGGCGCTCGCGGACCGCAGCGCGGTGCTCGGCGCGCTCAGGCTGTTCGTCGACGAGTGTCCGAGCTGCGCCGGCGAAGTCGGGCTCGAAGAGCGCGTCGTCGAGTCCTGCTGTTCGAGCTACGACGTGGTCGCCGGACGATGCGCCGGCTGCGACGCGCGGCTGTTCGAACTGCGCCTCCCGGAGTCGGTCGCGGTCGCCGCCGAGTAGGGGGGACCCACGGTTCGGATGGGAGAGCGGAGTACGACGGAGAAGGAGCCCTTTTTCGAGCCAAGTCACCGGAGCCGAAGCTGTCGCAGCACCGAGAAGCGGTTGACCCACAGCTGGACGGCGCTCGCGGCGGCGAAGGCGCCGAGCGCGAGGCTGGTCCACAGCACGGGGTCGACGGCCGACACGAGCGGGACGTCGAGGAGGGCGGCGAGCACGACGAGCAGCGAGGCCACCGCGAGCGCGCGGTACAGCTCCGACCACGTCGCGCCGCCGGGCGCGAGGACCTCCGTGTAGAGCCGCACGTCGCGGGCGCGTCCCGAGAGCTCGATGGTCTGCGAGTCGCGGTCGTACGCTATCACGCCCGCGTCCGCCAGCTTCGGCAGGTGCGTCTGGACCAGCGACGTGTACACGCTCTCGCGGCAGCGCGTCGGCGGCGGGCTCTCTCCGGTCTCGCGGCCCGCGATGAGCGTCGACAGCTCGTTGACGGAGACGGTCCCGCCGACGGCGCCGAGCTGTTCGATCGCGCGCCGTCGGCGCTCGTTGGCGAGGATAGCGTACACCTGTTCGGCCGGAAGCACGTCGTTGCGGAGTTTCATGATTGGGGTTCGGGCGGCCGCGCTCGGCGGCGTCCGGGTTCTGTCGCCCACTGCGTCGGACGAGGGTATATGTATGGGCGCGCTACCGCTCGCGGTCGCCGATCCGGAGGGGGAGGTACGGGGTTCCTGTCGGATTCGGCCCGTCGAGTACGGTCTTCGTGCCGCGTTCGGCGGCGGCGGTACGGGTAACATACCAGCAACAACTACCGGGGTAGGGGCGTCGGACCGCCGATCGAACGCATCCTTTGACCGGTTCCGCGAGACGTTCTACCCGCTGGAATCGGCCGTTCGACGGTGACGTGGGAACGCGTAACTAGGTCGGTACCCCTCGGAGGGGGAAGTAACCGATTCGGTCAGCCCATCGCGGACGGGGGGCGGGTCGGGGGAGAAAGCATGAGCCAAGACACAAACGACAAAATCGGCCTCTCGCGGCGCAAAGTCCTCGCCGGCCTCGGTGCCGTCGGCGTGGCCTCCGCGGGCGCTGGACTCGGTACCACGGCGTACTTCAACGACACGGAGACGTTCGAGGGCAACACGCTCACCGCGGGCGAGCTCGACCTCAAGCTGGACTACAAGTCGACGTACCTCGGCGGCCCCGGCCGTCTGGACGATGTCATCGACATGGGCTACCCGGACGCCGAGGACCTCGGCGACGGACGCTACCTGCTCGGGCAGGCGCCCACCACCGCCGAGTGGCAAGAGTGGGAGAGCGTGGTTCAGGGCGAAAGCGGGGAGTTCGACTTCTGTTCTGACACGGCCGACGAATTCCTCATCAACGGCGACGGGATCCCGGTGTTCACGCTCGAAGACGTGAAGCCCGGCGACTCCGGCGAGGTGACGATCAGCGTCCACATCTGTGACAACCCCGCGTTCCTCTACCGCTCGGGCGAGCTGACCGAGAACGCCGAGAACGGGCAGAGCGAGCCCGAGATGGAACAGGAGGGCGAGGACGCCGACGGGGTCGGCGAGCTCGCCGACGCCATCGAGGTCTGCGTCTGGTACGACGAGGACTGCGACAACGTGTACGAGCCCACGGGCACGGGTCAGCAGCAGGAACTGGAAGTCGCGCTGGTCAGCGACGTCTCCGGCTCGATGAGCCAGGAGATCGGCGACCTACAGACCGCCGCGAAGGACTTCGTCGACAACCTTTCGAGCCCCGACGAGGCGGCGGCCATCTCGTTCTCGAACGGCGCGAGCCTCGACCAGGGGCTCACGACGGACTACCAGGCGGTCAAGGACGCCATCGACCTGTACACCGCGGGCGGCGGGACTGACATGGGCCAGGGGATCGCCACCGGCTCCACCGAACTCCAGTCCGGGGCGAACGCGACGGCCGGCGCGTCGAAGGTGATGATCGTCCTCACCGACGGTCAGCCGTCCAACACGAGCGCCGCGACGAGCGCCGCGATGACAGCGAAGAACGCGGGCATCCGCATCTTCACCATCGCGCTGGGCGCGGGCGCCGCGACGTCGTTCCTCGAGAACAACATCGCGTCCAGTCCCGACGACGCGTTCGTCGCGCCGGACCCGGCCGACCTCGACACCGTCTACTCCGAGATCGCGCAGATCGTCCTCGCGGGCGAGCTGAAGATCTTCGAGGGGTCGATGGCCGACTTCTTCGGAACCTTCCTCGCCGACGGCCACCCGCTCGACGGCGACCGGCAGGAGGAGGGTCGCCAGCCGTACCCCGGCGCGACCACGCAGTGTATCGGCTTCGAGTGGACGCTCCCGGCGGCGGTCGAAAACGAGGTCCAGACCGACTCGGTGGCCTTCGACATCGGCCTCTACGCCGAGCAGTCGCGGCACAACGACGACCCCCAGGTGACGTTCAACGGCACGGAGGCGAACAGCACCAGCGTGTAAGCAGCGGAGTAACGCAGTCACTCCGGACGACGAGACACGTCCGGTTCCCGGTTCGGCGCCTTCGGGCGGCCGATGCGGCGGTTCGCGACCGCCGCCGGGAGTTCCCTTCGGGGATGATACACAATGAACGACGACACAATCGGACTATCGCGGCGCAAGATGCTGGTCGGACTCGGTGCGGTCGGCGTGGCCTCGGCGGGCGCGGGCCTCGGCACCACGGCGTACTTCAACGACACCGAGACGTTCGAGAACAACACCCTGACGGCGGGCTCGCTCGACCTCTTCGTCCACGTCGACTACTCCGAGGACCAGGGCAGCTACGCGCAGTACTCGACGGAGTCGGGGACCTACATCGACGGGAACGTCGTCGGGATCGAGGGCCAAGAGATCGAGGGCGAACCCCTGAGCATCCAGGTCTCCGACCTGAAGCCCGGCGACTCCGGCGAGGGCGAGTTCTGCTTCTCGATCGTCGACAACCCCGCGTACATGTGGATGTGCGGCGAGCTGACCGCGAACGACGAGAACGGGCAGAGCGAGCCCGAAATGGACGACGATGAGACCCCCGACACTGGTGACCTCGCGGACGCGATGGAGGTGACAGTCTCGTACTGTACCCCGGACGGCGAGAAGGGCGACGACATCGTCTCCGGATCGCTGGCGGAAGTCATGCTCGCGCTCCAAGCGGGCGTCCCGCTCTCCGGCGACGGCGATCCGAACGCGCCGCTCGCCGACCGCCCCGTGTTCGAGGGCGTCACCGAGCCGTTCACCGACGGCGAGCCGAACATCGACGAGCAGTGCGTCTGCTTCACCTGGGAGGTGCCGACGAGCGTCGGAAACGAGATCCAGACGGACTCGGTCGAATTCGACTTCGAGTTCTACGCCGTCCAGTCGCGTCACAACGACGGGACGCACAACCCCTGCGTCGACGAGACCGTCGTCACCGCGTACGACAACGACTGGAAGGGCCAGGCCCTAGCGAACCCCACCGAGGGTAACGTCTACACCAGCGTCTCGTTCGGCCAGAACCAGACCGTTCTGAGCTTCGCGTTCGCCGACGACGGCGACGGCGTCGACTTCCTCGACACCGCGGACTACGCCAGCACGAATCTCCCCGTGGCGGTCGACGCGGACGCCGACGGCACCCACGACTGGCAGGTCATCTGGCAGCCGAACGCCGGCTTCCCGGACGCGCCGTTCGGATACGTCGAGAACACGGGCGGAAGCTACGGCGCTGCTCAGTCGCTCCCGGCCGGCTTCTCGGCGGCGAAGGTCGGGAACACGATCGTGTTCGGGGTCCCGAACAGCGACATCAACTCGACGTTCCGGCTGCTCGGATACGGCAGCACGGGCGGCGAGGGGCCGGTCGCGAAGGTCAACGACGACCCCGCGGTCGGGCCCGACTTCCTCGACAGCAGCGACGCGGTCGAGTTCAGCGACTGAGTCGCTGACGACGCCGCTTCGGGCGGCGTGACGGTCGTCCGACCGACCACCACCCATCCGGACCCGCGCGGGCGGCCGGGACGACGGTTCGACTCCGTCGGTGGGACTCCCTTCGGGGAATTACACTCATGACAGACAACGAAAAAATGGACACGATCGGACTGTCGCGGCGAACGGTGCTGGCCGGCCTCGGCGCGGTGGGCGTGGCCTCGGCGGGCGCGGGCCTCGGCACCACGGCGTACTTCAACGACACCGAGTCGTTCGACGGGAACACCCTCACCGCGGGCCAGCTCGACCTGCTCGTCGACTGGCAACAGACCTACGACTTCGGCGAGGGCCGCCAGTTCGTCAGCGCGCACCCGGACCACGACGGCGACGGCGAGCAGTCCGTCGAGGTCGACGGCGAGGTGTTCGCGTACAGCGACTTCCCGGACGAGACCGACCCGGACAGCAACGGGGCGAACCTCTCGGTGTTGACCTGCGAGAACATCCCGCCGCTAGAGGAGGCGGACTTCGGCACGGACCCGGTCACGGGCGAGGAGATGGGAAGCCTCGTCCAGCTCACCGACGTGAAGCCCGGCGACTCCGGCGAGATCACCTTCTCGCTCCACCTCTGTGACAACCCCGGCTACATCTGGATGCAGGCGGCCAACGTCGACGACGACGGGAACACCGCCACCGAGCCCGAGCTGCTCGTCGACCCGGGCAACATGGGCGACCTCGGTGACGCCATCGAGGCGCGGCTCTGGTACGACGAGGACTGCGACAACGTGTACGACGGCGCGGAGCCCGTCGACATCATGCTGACGCTCGACTTCTCGGGGTCGATGCTGTACGAGCAGTACGGCGGCGTGGTGAGCGGGGACGAGATCACGGTGGGCGGCACCACCTACGACGAGACGACGAAGATCGACCTCGTCGAGCTGGGCACCCGTCAGTTCGTCGACTACCTCCAGTCGCAGGGGTCCGACGTCCAGGTCGGCGTCGCGTACTTCGACGGCGAGGGCAGCGGCGACGCCGAGCCCCGGACGGGGATCCTCCAGCCGCTGACGGCCGACCTCGACGACGTCGACGACGCGCTCGACGGGCTCCGGAAGAAGCTCGCGAACGTCGTCAGCGGGACGAACAACGACCCCGACGTCGACGACAGCGACGCGGATCCGTTCTCGAACGCGAACGGCATCGCGACGGGGACGTACATCGGCGAGGGCGTCGACGACGCGCAGGGCGAACTCGACGCGAACGGCCGCGGCGGCGTCGAGTACCGGAACATCGTCCTCTCCGACGGCGAGTCGTTCAACGGGACCGGCAGCACCCAGTTCTCCGAACCCGTGGACCCGGACGAGCGACGCCGGCCGG
>NZ_NEWI01000064.1:0-16513 GCF_002135005.1 Halorubrum sp. SD612
GAGCGACGGCGACGACGGCGAGGAGAAGTCGTTCCGCGAGCGCGTCGCTCCCGGATCTCCTCGACGCGCTCGCGGAACGACTTCTCCTCGCCGTCGTCGCCGTCGCTCTGTTCGCCGCCCTCGCCGTTCTCGGGGTCGGTGGCGTCGTCGTCTGCCATGCGCCACGGTTCGGCGGCGCCGCCGAAAAGGGTTGTCGTGGCGCCCGCGACGGTGTGTTTATAAATAGCCGGCGGGCGGCGGTGTCGGACCGGCGCTCCGCCGGCGGCCCCGAGCCGGCGTCAGGTCCGAATCAGCCGGTGGCAGTTCGGGCACTCCGCTGAGTCCGTGTCCCGGCCGGCCGCAGGCACGCGGTCGCCGCAGTTCGGACACCGGATCCGGGTGCGAGCGTACTCCGTCCTCGACCGGGTCGGGGTTCTGTCGGTGTCGTCGGCCATATGAGTGTGACATTCACTAGCATACAAATGACTTATCGACATATTCCTAAAACACGATTTAGGTCGCCGAGCGCGCAGCCGGAGTCGCGCTCCGCCGTCACTCGTGACCGGAGACGCGGACCGGCTCGTACGGCTCTTCGAGCCACTCCACGTCGGAATCGGAGAGGTTGACGTCGAGCGCCTCGACCGCGTCTTCGAGGTGTTCGACGCTCGTCGTGCCGACGATGGGCGTGTCGACCCACTCCTTGTGGAACAGCCACGCGAGCGCGATCTGCGCCATTTTCACGCTCTCCTCCGCGGCGAGCTCCTCGACTCGCTCGTTGACCGCCCGCCCGCCGCCCTCGCGGTAGGGGTGCGCGTAGAGGTGCTCCTCGGTCTCGCCGCGGAGGGTGGCGTCGACCTCCTCGTGCGGGCGCGTCAGGTAGCCGCGCGCGAGGGGGCTCCACGGCATCACGCCGATTCCCTCCTTCTCGCACAGCGGGAGCATCTCGCGCTCCTCCTCGCGGTAGGCGAGGTTGTAGTGGTTCTGCATCGTGGCGAACCGCTCGTACCCCTCGCGGTCGCTCGCGTGGAGCGCCTCGGCGAACTGGTGGGCCCACATCGAGGAGGCGCCGACGTGTCGCACGTCGCCCCGTCGCACCGCGTCGTCGAGCGCGGCGAGCGTCTCCTCGATCGGCGTGTCGTCGTCCCAGCGGTGGATCTGATAGAGGTCGACCGCCTCCATGCCGAGCCGGTCGAGGGAGTTCGACAGCTCCTGCTCGATGGCCTTCCGGGAGAGGCCGCCCGAGTTCGGGTTCGACTCGTCCATCTGGAAGTACCCCTTCGTGGCCACGACGAACTCCTCGCGGTCGTATTCGCCGAGGGCGTCACCGAGGACGCGCTCGCTCGCGCCGTTCGAGTACATGTTGGCGGTGTCGAAGAAGTTCACGCCGAGTTCGACGGCGCGGTCGACGAGCTCGCGGCCCGCCTCCTCGTCGAGCACCCACTCGCGCCAGTCCGGGTCGCCGAAGCTCATACAGCCGAGACAGATCTTCGAGACGGTGGTGCCGGTGGAGCCGAGCGTGGTGTACTCCATACGCGCACCAGTTCGAGGCGGAACAAAAAGCTACGCGCGGCGGCAGCGACGGGCTCGGCCCGAGGCGGGGATCAGAGGTCCCGGAACGACGCCGTGTACACGAGGAACGCCCCGGTGAGGATGACGAACGCGAGGAACGTCACGAGCGCGAGCACGTTCGCGACCGGCGAGAGCGGCGCGAGGAAGGACTGTCCGGTCGAGTCGAGCACCAGCACGGCGAGGAGGGCGGCGATGAGGCCGAGCAGCCAGTTCGTGAGGATCTCGTCCATGGCTCGCCCGACACGGGGGGCCGACAAAAGTCCGCGGATGACGCGTCGTTCCGGGAGGTCGCGGTCGAGCGACGCCGCCGGAGCTATGAGACTCGGGAGCGTTATTCGTCCCGTGAGCGACCGGACGACCTGCTGGCTGCTCGGTGACCAGCTCAACCCCGACCTCGACGCCCTCGACGCGGCCGACGAGGTCCTCCTGATCGAAGCGCACGGGTTCGCCGACCGGAAGCCGTACCACGCCCACAAGCTGACGCTCGTGTTCTCGGCGATGCGGCACTTCCGCGACGACCTCCGCGATCGCGGCCACGACGTGACGTACGTTCAGGCGGAGTCGTTCGGCGAGGGGCTCGACGAGTTCTTCGCTGGTCGGGCGGCCGAGGCGAACGACGGCGAGGACGACAACGGGCCGCGCCTGCGGCTCATGCGCCCCGCGAGCCACGGCGCCGGCGAGCGGCTCCGCGGGCTGGTCGCCGAGCGCGGCGGCACCCTCGAACTCGTCGACAACGAGCTGTTCTGGACGACGCCGGCGGACTGGCGCGAGTGGGCCGGCGACGAGGGGACCGAGATCGGCGCCGACGGGGCCGCGGAGCGCACCTACCGGCAGGAGCACTGGTACCGGCACGTCCGTCGCGAGACGGGCGTGCTGATGGACGACGGCGAGCCGGTCGGCGGGGAGTGGAACTACGACGACCTGAATCAGGAGACGCCGCCGGAGGACTGGGAACCGCCGGGGCGGCCGACGTTCGAGCCGGACGAGCTGACCCGCGAGACCCACGCGTGGGTGTGCGACCGGTTCGACACGTGGGGGAACGACGCGCTCGACGGGTTCGCGTGGCCGGTCACGCGGGCAGAGGCCCGCGAGGCGCTCGACCGGTTCGTCCGCGACGGGCTGCCCGCGTTCGGACGGTACGAGGACGCGATGGTCGGCGGCGAGCCGTTCCTCTCGCACTCGCTGCTGTCGCCGGCGATCAACCTCGGGCTGCTCGACCCGCGCGAGCCGGTGCGGGCGGTCGAGCGCGCCTACGAGGAGCGGGGGGTCGAGCCCGGCGCGTACGACCCAGACGACCACGGCGACGCGGGCGGGACGGCGACCTCGCTCAGCGAGTTCGGCGGGGACGCGGCGGACGGCGAGGACGGAGCGACCGGGGGCAGAGCGGCCGGGGGCAACGAGCCCGCCCCCCTCCCGCTCAACGCCGTAGAAGGGTTCGTGAGGCAGGTGATCGGCTGGCGGGAGTTCATGCGCCACGTCTACCGCGAGGCGATGCCGGAGCTCGCGGAGGCGAATCAGTTGGAACAGGACCGGGAGCTTCCCCCCGCCTACTGGGACGGCGAGACGGACATGCGGTGTCTCTCGGAGGCGGTCGGGCACGTCCGCGAGTTCGGCTACGCCCACCACATCGAGCGGCTGATGGTGCTGTCGAACTTCGCGCTCGTGTACGGCGCCGACCCCGCCGACGTGAACGAGTGGTTCCACCTCGGCTTCGTCGACGCCTACCACTGGGTGACGACGCCGAACGTCGTCGCGATGGGGTCGTTCGGCACGGACGTGCTCTCCTCGAAGCCGTACGCCTCCTCGGGGAGCTACGTCAACCGGATGAGCGACCACTGCGCCGACTGCCCGTACGCCGTCTCGCGGACCACGGGCGACGGGGCCTGCCCGTTCAACGCGCTCTACTGGGACTTCCTGAAGGAGAACGAGGAGACGCTCCGCGGCACCGGGCGAATGGGGCTGATGTACTCGCACGTCGACAAGAAGGACGACGAGGAGTGGGCGGCGATCCGCGAGCGCGCCGACCGAGTGCGCGAACTCGCCGCGGACGGGGACCTGTGAGTTACTCGCCGCTCGCGAGGCTGCGCAGCCGCGGGAGCGCCTGCTCGTAGCCGAGACCGACGAGGCCGACGTACAGCGCGATCAGTCCCATGCCGACGGCCCACGCGCCGAGGACGAGATCGCCGCCGGAGACGGCGGAGAGCCCGAACTGTTCGAGCACGACGCCGACCGCGGCGGCCGCGCCGGCGCCGACGGCAGCGGCGAGGAGTTCGACGAGTTCGACCGCGACGGCAGGTACTTCGACCATACCCGGTGAGGGACGGTCGGCGATTATGACTCTTTCGGGACCACGGTGAACGCCGCGTCGCGCGGACGGCCGCTCGTCCGGAGTCGGTCGGACCGCCGCCGAGGGTTCACTTCAGCCCGAACGATCGCATGGCGGTGTCGACGAGCCCCTTCGCGATCAGCGCGAGACCGGCGAGCACGACCATCAGGGCGCCGGCGACGACCGGATCGCGGAGGGTCAGGATACCGATACCGACGAGGACGACGAGGACGCCGGCGATGCCTTCGAGTCCGAGCGTGTCACGCATGTCGTCGCCTCGGCGGTCCCCGGAGGTAAAAGGGCCGTTTCGGTCCCGGCGGAGAGCGGCCCTTTTATTTCCGCGAGCGCGTATCACCGCGTACGCATGAGCAACGGAGACGGCGGCGGTCGGAACGACCTCCGGATGCCCGACGACGACGAGGTGTTCGCGGAGGTCGTCGAGATGCTCGGCGCGAACCGCGTCAAGGTGCGCTGCGCGGACGGGAAACAGCGGACCGCGCGCATCCCCGGCCGGATGCAAAAGCGCGTGTGGATCCGCGAAGACGACATCGTCCTCGTCGAGCCGTGGGACTGGCAGGACGAGAAGGCCGACATCTCGTGGCGCTACGAGAAGAGCGAGGCCGAACAGCTCCGCGAGGAAGGCCACCTCCAATAGGTCGCTTCGCGCGTATCGACGGGAGACCTCGCCGACACCTCGACCGCTTATTCGTACGTATCAGACTGCGAATCGACGGTGAACGCCTCCGAGTCCCCGGCCGCGAGGCACGCGCTACCGGCCGTCGGAACGCGTCGCTGCCGTCGTTCCGCTCGCGCCGTTTTTAAGTCCGAACGGCCCCCAACACGGTTATGCTCCGGCTCGCGATGACCACCGACGCGGAGACGTTCGAGCGCGTGCGCGGGCCCCTCGCGGACCGCGACATCGACGTCGGTCACGTCCGAGCGAAAGAGCGAGCGCTGCGCGTCTCGGGCGGCGCGGCGGCGCGAGACGGCGCGGACGACCCCGACGAGTTCGCCGACTTCGACGTCGGCCTCGTCTACCCCACCCGGCTCATGGAGGGCGCGGTCGTCGACGAGCGGCTGGGCGTGCCGTGGGTGAACGGCCGCGACGCGGTCGTGACTTCGCGCAACAAGGCCGGCGTGCTGGCGACGCTCTCCGCCGCCGGCCTCCCGACGCCGAAGACGACGCTCGTGTCGAACCCCGTCGACGAGTCGGTCGTCGTCGACGCCGCGAGCGAGTTCTCCTACCCGGTCGTCGTGAAGCCGAACTCCGCGACCCGCGGGGTGGGCGTCGCGACCGCGACCGACCTCGACTCGCTGCTGGGCGTCGTCGACTACCTGAACCTGATCCACGACTACCGCGCGACCGGCGACAAGTCGTTCCTGCTTCAGGAGTACCTTCCCGACGCGCGCGACTACCGCGCGATGGTCGTCGACGGCGCGTACGCCGGGGCGGTGGAACGCGAACTCGACGCCGACGCGCTCGCGGCCGGCCGGTGGAAACACAACGTCCACCGCGGTGCGACCGCTCGCGGCGTCGACCTCGATCCGCGAGCGCGCGACCTCGCGGAGCGCGCGGCCGCGGCGCTGGGAATCGACTACCTCGGCGTCGACCTGCTCGCGACCGACGACCGGCTCGTCGTCAACGAGACGAACGCGCGGCCGACGGTCGACGCCGCGACGAAGTACGAGGACGGCTTCTACGACCGGTTCGCGGCGCTCGTCCGGCGGACCGCCGAGGAGGAGTGAGGAGAGCGAGCGAGCCCCGGGAGGCGGGCCGGCTCAGACGAGGTCGATCGACGCGCTGTCCTCGTCGCGGTCGAACGAGACCTCGAGGACGCCGTTGTTGAACGTCGCGTCGGCGGAGTGCTCGTCGACGGGGGCGGGGAGGTCGACCGTCTCGTCGTACTCGCGCCGGTCGGTGACCGCGGAGATGGTGAGCGCGTCCCCGTCGCAGCGCAGCGAGAGGTCCTCCTTCGAGACGGCGGGGAGGTCGGCGATGAGACGCACCGACTCGTCCGTGGTGTACGCGTCGACGTGGGTGTCGGAGCCGAACCCCGCGTCGTCGGCCGACTGGGGGTCCCCGTTGGCCATCTCGTTCATCATCCGCTCGATCTCCTCGAAGAAGTCTCCGAACGGATCGTCGCGGTCGTCTCTGTCCATATCTCCCGTGAAGTCGGTGACCCCGATAAGCCTTCTGTCGGTCGCCGTTTCGGCCGCTATCCGCCGCGGGAAAGCAGCGATCCGGCGGACGACGAGCGGCCGCCGTCGCGGGCCCTCGGCCGCGAGACGCGACACCGGCCGTAACAAATTCCAACGATTATGACGGTCTCGCCGCGACTGGGCCGGATTTAAGTAGTTGCGGCTCGGCTTTTTCGAATATGAGTAAATCGAATCTGGCGGCCGGTGACGACGTGAGCGACGACGAGGTCGTGCGGGTGGGGCTCAACGGCTTCGGTCGCATCGGGCGCAACGTGTTCCGCGCGGTGATGGAGAGTCCCCGGATCGAGCTCGTCGGGATCAACGACGTGATGGACTTCGACGACATGGGGTACCTCGCGAAGTACGACACCGTCATGGGCCGGCTCGACGGCGTCGAGCGCGACGGCGACGAACTGACGGTCGGCGGCACCTCGGTCCCGCTGTTCAACGTTCAGGACCCCGCCGACCTCCCGTGGGACGACCTCGACGTCGACGTCGCCTTGGAGTGTACGGGGATCTTCCGCACCCGCGACGACGCGAGCGCGCACCTCGACGGCGGCGCGGACACCGTGATCATCTCGGCGCCCCCGAAGGGCGAGAAGCCGGTCAAACAGCTCGTCTACGGCGTCAACCACGACGAGTACGAGGGCGACGACGTGATCTCGAACGCCTCCTGTACGACGAACTCCATCACGCCGGTCGCGAAGGTGCTCGACGCGGAGTTCGGCATCGACGCCGGTACCCTCACCACCGTCCACGCCTACACGGGCTCGCAGAGCCTCATCGACGGCCCGATGAGCAAGCGTCGCCGCGGCCGCGCGGCTGCCGAGAACATCGTTCCCACCTCGACGGGCGCCGCGGGCGCGGCGCAGAAGGTCCTCCCGCAGCTGGAGGGGAAGATCGACGGCATGGCGATGCGCGTCCCGGTCCCGACCGGCTCCCTCACCGAGTTCGTCGTCAGCCTCGACGAGACCGTCACCGAGGAGGAGGTCAACGCCGCCTTCCGCGAAGCCGCCGACTCCGGTCCGCTCGCGGGCGTTCTCGGCTACACCGACGACGAGGTCGTCTCCTCCGACATCGTCGGCCTCCCGTTCTCCAGCTACGTCGACCTCCAGTCGACGAACGTCATCGCCGGCGGGAAGCTGCTGAAGATCCTCACCTGGTACGACAACGAGTACGGCTTCTCGAACCGGCTGCTCGACATGGCCGCGTACGTCCACGACGAGGCGTAGACGGCCGGTTCGTCTGGCGCGTCGCGACCGACGCGCTCGACACGCACCGCCCGTTCGACGGGACGGACCTTCGGACGGCAACGTTCCCCCGGAGCGCAACCGCTTAACGAGCTCATCGACGACTCCTCACCCATGCCCGCGTTCAACACCCTCGACGACCTCTCGGCAGACTCGCGCGTCCTCGTCCGACTGGACCTCAACTCGCCCATCGAGGACGGAACACCGCAGGACAACCGCCGCTTCGAGCGCCACGCGGAGACCGTCCGCGAGCTGGCCGAGGCGGGACACCGCGTCGTCCTGCTGGCCCATCAGGGCCGACCCGGTCGCGACGACTTCACGTCGCTCGGCGGCCACGCCGAGATCCTCGCCGACCGCGTCGGCCGCGACGTTGGGTTCGTGGCCGACACGTACGGCGACGAGGCGCTGGAGGCGATCGACGCGCTCGACGCGGGAGAGATCCTCCTGCTGGAGAACACGCGGATGTGCGACGACGAGCTTCCGGAGGCGTCGCCCGAAGAGAAGGCCGAGACGGAGTTCGTCCGGACGCTCGCGCCGCTGTTCGACGCGTACGTCAACGACGCCTACTCGGCGGCCCACCGGAAGCACGCCTCGCTCGTCGGCTTCCCGCTCGTCCTCCCCGCGTACGCGGGCCGCGTGATGGAGACGGAGTACGAGGCGAACACCGCGATCGCGACCCGCGAGTTCGACGGCCCGGTCACGATGGTCGTCGGGGGGACGAAGGCGACCGACGTGATCGGCGTGATGGACGCCCTCGACGACCGCGTCGACCGCTTCCTCCTCGGCGGCGTCGCCGGCGAGCTGTTCCTCCGCGCCGCGGGTCACCCCGTCGGCCGCGACGTGGGCGAGATGGACCTCTTCGACGAGCAGTGGGAGCGGAACCGCGAGCTGATCGAGTCGGTCCTCGACGAGCGCGGCGACGCGATCCGCCTCGCGAGCGACCTTGCGTACGAGGGTCCCGACGGCGAGCGCGCTGAGGTCCCCGTCGACGACATCGGCGAGAAGGAGACGGGGTACCTCGACGTAGGGGCGACGACGGTCGCCGACTACGAGCCGGCGATCCGCGAGTCCGACGCGGTCTTCGTGAAGGGCGCGCTCGGCGTCTTCGAGGACGAGCGGTTCGCCGACGGCACCGTGGGCGTCCTCGACGCCATCGCGGAGACGAACTGCTTCTCGGTCGTCGGCGGGGGCGACACCTCGCGGGCCATCGAGATGTACGGGCTGAGCGAGGCGGACTTCTCGCACGTCTCCATCGCGGGCGGCGCGTACATCCGCGCGCTGACGGGCGAGCCGCTCCCGGCGGTGGAGACGCTGGAGGCGGCGGCGGAGCGGCGGAGAGACTGAGCCGGCAGCGGGCAGCGCGGGGACGGCTCGCGCCGGTACGAAGAGGGCTCTCGGCGGCGCGGAGAGGGCCCCGGCGGCGGCCGAACTACTCCTTGACGTCGAGGTCGAACTGCTCGTTCTCCGTGACCGCGTTGAGGACGACGCTCGTGTTCGACTCCCGGATGTCCGCGTCCGTGAGGATCGACTTGATCTGGTCGTTCATCCCGTCCGTGTCGGTAAACTTCCCGATGGCGATCACGTCGTAATCCCCGGTGACCTCGTAGACGCTCACCATCTGTTTCTCCTGCCGCAGCTTCTCGGTCACGTCCGGTAGCGCGCTCCCTTCGACCTTGAGCTGGAGCACGGCGGTCACGTCGTAGCCGAGCTTGTCGTAGTCGACGACGGGCGTGTACCCCCGAATGACGCCTTCCTCTTCGAGGTCGCGCAGGTGGTTCGAAACGGTCGTCACCGATACGTCGAGCTCGTCGCCCAAGCTCCGGAGACTCGCGCGGCCGTTGCTGAGCAGCGAGTTGATGAGCTTCGCGTCGAGGTTTTCGTACGTCATCACACCTAACCACGCTTTCGGGGGTTTAGAATTTTACGAACGTCCAGCAGTTTTGCCTGTCCGGCGGTTCATGCGCCAAGCGATAAGGCCTTTATACTGGCAGATAACGAATCAAACGTCCAGAACATGACGGACGAACACGCGAAACCGGACGGCGGCCTCACGGCCGAGGAACAGGCGGTACTCGACGAGATCGAGGAGCAGAACGTCGATTTCCTGCGGCTTCAGTTCACTGACATCCTCGGCGTCGTGAAGAACGTCTCCGTCCCCGCCCACCAGGCGGAGAAGGCGTTCACCGAAGGCATCTACTTCGACGGCTCCTCAATCGAGGGGTTCGTGCGCATCCAGGAGTCGGACATGCGGCTCGTCCCCGACCCCGACACGTTCGCGGTGCTCCCGTGGCGCAACGACGGCGACTCGGGCGCGGCGCGGCTCATCTGTGACATCGTCGACACCGACGGCGAGCCGTTCGTCGGCGGGCCGCGGCAGGTCCTGAAGTCGGTCCTCGCCGAGGCCGAGGAGATGGGCTACTCCGTCTCGATCGGGCCGGAGCCGGAGTTCTTCCTGTTCGAGAAGGACGACGACGGCAACGCGACGACCATCCCGCACGACAACGGCGGCTACTTCGATCTCGCCCCGAAGGACCTCGCGTCCGACGTGCGCAAGGAGATCATCTTCACCTTAGAGGAGATGGGCTTCGAGATCGAGGCCTCCCACCACGAGGTCGCGGAGGGCCAACACGAGATCAACTTCAAGTACGCCGACGCGCTCACGACCGCGGACAACATCGCGACGTTCCGCGCCGTCGTTCGCGCGGTCGCCGAGCAGCACGACCTCCACGCGACGTTCATGCCCAAGCCCATCGCCGACATCAACGGCTCGGGCATGCACAGCCACATCTCGCTGTTCGACGAGGACGGCAACGCCTTCGCCGACGACTCCGACGAGTTCAACCTGAGCGAGACGGCCTACCAGTTCATGGGCGGCATCCTGAACCACGCCCCCGCGTTCACGGCGGTCACGAACCCGACCGTGAACTCCTACAAGCGGCTGGTGCCCGGCTACGAGGCCCCGATCTACGTCGCGTGGTCCGACACGAACCGCTCGGCGCTCGTCCGCGTCCCGGACGCCGCGGGCGTCTCCGCGCGCTTCGAGGTCCGCAGCCCCGACCCGTCCTGTAACCCCTACCTCGGCATGGCGTCGCTCATCGCCGCCGGCCTCGACGGGATCAAGACCGGCGCCGACCCGGGCGACCCGGTCCGCGAGGACATCTACGAGTTCGACGACGCGAAGCGCGAGGAGTACGGCATCGAGACGCTGCCCCCGAACCTCGGCGCCGCGGTCGAGGAGCTGGAGACCGACGAGGTGCTCCAGGAGGCGCTCGGCCCGCACACCTCCGAGAAGTTCGCCGAGGCGAAGTCTCAGGAGTTCAGCGAGTACCTCACCCAGGTGTCGCAGTGGGAGGAGGACCGCTACCTGGAGACGTTCTGAGCCCGGTCCGAGTCGAGTAGCCCCCGACCGCGGTCCGCGACGGGACTTTTTCCGACGCCGCGTCACTCGGCGAGCGACCGCTCGATCCGCCCGGACAGCGCCGGGAGCGCGACGACGGCGACCACGGCGGCGGTCGTCGCGACCAGCGTCACCGGCAGCGTCCCCGCGAGGGCGTACGCGCCGACCCAGAGGCCGCCGGTGACCGCGAGCGCGGGGACGGCGACGCGGGGCGGGACCGACGGCTCCTCGCCGTCGACGAACCGCCAGCCGATCGCGCCCCCGGCACCGGTGGCGATCCCGATCCCTGCCTCGACGACTTCCCCCGTGTGCCCGCCGGCGACGGCGACGGCCAGCGCGCCCGCGGAGACGACCGCCGCGAGGGCGAACGCCGGTGCGGGGTTCAGATCGGCGGTCGGTCCGGCCGCCGCGTCCGTGCCGGGCGAGCCGCGGACCCGCGGGTCGCCGGCGAGCCGCAGGGCAACGGCGACGGTCCCCGCGCCGACGAGCAGGCCGGCGAGCACGTCGACGAGGTAGTGGACTTCGATGACGACCCGCGAGGCCGCGACGGCGACGGCGACCGCCCCGGCCGCGAGGTAGCGAGCGCGGTCGGTCCAGAGCCGGTCGTACAGCAGCGCCAGCGCGAGGTACGCGGCCGCGCCGCCGGTGGCGTGGCCGCTCGGGAACCCGAACCCGTCCGAGAGCACCTGCGCCTCGTACCAGCCGGACAGCAGCGCGGGGAGCCACGTCGGCACGTCGGCCGGGGGCATCGCGCCCGGCGGGCGGGGGACCGCGAACCACGCCTTGCCGAGCGCGGTCGCGGCGTACGCGCAGGTGACGGCCGCGATCGCCGTCGCGCCGGCGCGGCGCGGCGACCCCGCCGCCCCCTCGCTCGCGAACCAGTAGCCGACCGCGAGCAGCGCGAAGAGGAACCACGGGTCCGCGAGGTGAGTGACGGCCGCGAAGGCGACGGTGACCGCCTCGGGAAGCCCCTCGGCGAGCGCGGTGCCGCCGACGCCCCGGTCCGCGGAGACCAGATCGGTCACGCGTCGGTCACCCGCTCGACGGTCCGATCAGTCATCGCCGCGGCGCCGGGCGTAGTCGATCGCCTTGCCGGGCGTCTCGATCAGGTTGAGCCCGATGCCGACGACGACGAAGATCGTGTACAGGCCGAGCGTCGACAGCCCGAGGACGACGATGGCGCCGACCGCGTAGATCCCCTGAAGCGAGGTCAGCGCGGCGAGCGTCAGCACCGTCCCGTACAGCAACACGAGGTACGGGCCCCACCCGCGCGCGTGTCCGCGCCGCATCCGGGAGCGGACGTAGCGCTTCAGCTCCGACTCGACCTCCGGTTTGTCGACCGTGCGGCGTTCCACGTCGTCTTCGAACTCGTCGAGCTGCGACCGCAGCTCTCGGACCTCCGCTTCGAGGGCGGCGACGTCCGGCGCGCCGCGCGGCCGTTCGCCGTCGTCCCCCTCGGGATCCGACTCGCCGTTCATACCCGTGGGTCGGCCGCGGTCGTGTTGTAACTGCCGGTCCGCGGCGTGGTCGGGCGGGGCGGCGGGCCCGGCGTCGCGCTCGCCTCGGGAACTTCCGCCGGTCTCGCTCCGTCCCGCGAGCACCACGTTGACGGCGCCGCCGAGGACGACGACGGCGGCGGCGAGGTACAGCCACGTGACCAGGAGGAGGACCCCGCCGATGACGCCGTACACCTCGTACTGCGCGGCGCCCGCGGCGTACACCTGAAACCCGGCCTGAAGCAGCGTCCAGCAGACCGCCGCGAACGCCGCGCCCGGCAGCGCCTCGCGGACGGCGATCGCCGGCTGCGGCAGGAGGTAGTACATCGGGAGGAACACGACCGCGAGGAGAGCGGGCAGGGCGAGGACGCTCGCCGCCTCGATCAGGGGAAGCGCGTCCGCGGCCGCGACGAACGCGCCCACGGCGACCATCACGCCGAGGCCGACGCCGACGCCGACGACGACCGAGGCGGCGTCGGCGATCGGCTTGAGGAGGCCGGGCGTCTCCTCGCCGCCGTACAGCGAGACGAACGCCGTGTCGAGCCCGCGGAACACCTTCAGCGTCGACCAGATCAGCAGCCCGACCCCGAGCAGGCTCGCGCCGGTCCGCCCGCCGGCCGAGGAGACGGCCCCGACGACCGCCTCCTCGCCGGCCGGCGTGAGGAACTCGCCCGTGGACGCCACCAGCTCGGCGGCGATGGTCTCGCCGAAGACGGCGGTGGCGACGACGACCAGCAGCAGGAGCGCGGGGACGAGCGAGACGAACGCGTAGTAGGCGATGGCGGCCGCGAGGAACGTCACCTGCCTGTCGACCGCGAGGTCGGCGACGCGCCGAACCGTGCCGAACGCGGTGCGCGAGTGTCGAGACACGTCACGCGTTTCGACCGACCGCGACAAAAGCGAGAGGGTGCCGGGCGCGGCGCGGGCGGGCGCTCGTGGGGTGGAATTCGCGGCGGGAGCGAACGCGGCCGCGGCCCCGTCAGTCCGCGTCGTCGCCGAGGACCGCCTCGCGCATCTCGGGGATCGACGCCGTGCTCTTCACCGCCGTGCCACGGTAGTGCGCGCGGCTCGCCTCGTGGCCGGCCCCGCGGACGCGCTCGACGAACTCGTCCATCCCGATCGCGGGCTCACCCCACTCCTTGTACAGCCGGTGCTGGTCGTAGTGCGTGGGGGTGTCGAGTTCGCGAGCGACCGTCCCGAGCAGCTTGCGCGCACGCTTCGCCTCGCCCATGTCGTCCGTCACCTCGCGGCGGACGGCGCGCGCGAAGTCGGCGTCCGCGACCGGGCCGAGCCAGATCGGACCGGCCGTGAGGACGCGGTCGCTCCCGCACTCCGGGCAGGCGTCGACCGGGTCGGCGACGTGCCCCGGCGTCGCCGAGCGCCAGAGGCAGTCCTCGCAGTGGTCGACGTACCCCACGCCGTCGAGGCAGTCGTCGGCCGCGCGGGCGCCCGACTCCAGTTCGAGGTAGGTCCGCGCGTAGTGACGGGAGACGTGCGAGAGGATCGGCGTCGCCGCCTTGTCGTAGCGCGCGGCGGTCCGCACCAAGGCGGATATCAGCGTTCGGAGCCCCATCTCGGGGTGATAGTCGGTGTTGCGCGGGACCGCGCCGTACTTCCGGATCCCGCTGTTGAGGTGGGCGCCGCACAGCGGCGCAGTGTCGGTGGCGGTGACGCAGACCAGGTTGCGCCCGTTCGCGAACGCGGCGTCCGCGAAGGGGATCGGTGTGCCGTACGGGTCCAGATCGACGACGTCGAACGGCCCCTCGTCGTACAGGAGGGCGTTGACGTCGCGGTGGACCGCCTCGCCGTCGAGGCCGTTGGCGTCGAGGTTCGTGGCGGCGAGCTCGACCGCGTCCGCGTCGACGTCGGCGCAGGTGACCCGATACCCCTCCGCGGCGGCGCGGACCCCCCTGACCCCGGAGGCGGCCATCGCGTCGAGGTACGAGGCGACGCGCGGTTCGCGGTCGCGGTAGGCGCGCAGCGTCGCGACCGTCACGTCGCGGTTCAGCTCCTGCGTCGGGTTGAAGAAGACGCCGCCGCCGGTGCCCTTGCTGGCGCCGTCGCGAGCCTCCGGGACGGAGACGGTGAGTCCGCCCTCTTCGATGTCCATACGCTCGATTCGACCATCCGGCCTAAAAGGGTCGCGCTCCGGGGCCGGGGGTGCGCTCCGGATCTCCGGGCGCGGGGCGCGGACGCCCAACGAGGGAGGCTTTTACGCCGCGGGCTCGCAAGGTAACCGTATGAACGGATATCCCACGCGGCGGGCGAGCGCGGTCGACGAGGAGACGGAGGGCCGGGAATGGTAAGCCCGGCGCGGGTAGACGCGGCGACCGACATCGCGTACGGCGCGCTGATCGTCCTGTCGATCGTGTTGATCGCGACGACGCAGGTGAACAACGTCGCGATCGCGTTCGGGATCGGGGTGTTCGCGTCGTACGTGATCCACGTCGTGTGGAAGATGGCCCGCTTCGATCCGGACTGGATGACGCGCGAGGTCGCCGACCAGGTCGGGAAACAGGTCGAAGAGAGCGTCGGCGAGACCGTCGACAAGGAGGTCGAGAAGACCGTCGGTGAGACGGTCAACAAGGAGGTCGAGAAGACCGTCGGCGAAACGGTGAGCAAGGAGGTCGAGAAGACCGTCGAGGAGACGGTCGGCGAGAAGGTGGAGGAGACCGTGAGCAAGGAGGTCGAGAAGAGCGTCGGCGAGACCGTCAACAAGGAGGTCGGCGAGGTCGCCGACGACGTCAGCGACACGGTCAGCGAGGAGGTCTCGGGCAAGGTCGAAGAGACCGTGGGCGAGACGGTAGAGAAGACCGTCGAGGAGACCGTCGGCGAGAAAGTCGAAGAGACGGTAGAGAAGACCGTCGAGGAGACCGTCGGCGAGAAAGTCGAAGAGACGGTGGAGAAAACCGTCGAAGAAACCGTCGGCGAGAAGGTCGAAGAGACGGTGGAGAAAACCGTCAAAGAAAAGGTCGAAGAAGCTGCCGAGGAGATGAGCGACGACGAAGAGGACGCGGCGGACGAAGCCGCTGCGAGCGATCGGTCCGACGCCGTATAGCCGGGGCGACCGCGGTCGGCGGCCTCGGTGGTATCGAGCCGAGCGGTGCGTCTCCGAGCGAAAGGCGACCAGCCGGAACAACCCGATCTGGTCACGCCTCGGAAGTCGCGGGCGATAGCGGCCGAACCCGACCGGTCGCTCCCCTAACGCCGAGTTCTCGATCCGTTGTCGACGCGAAGCGTCAGGAACCGACTCGGCGCGATACTGTGTCGTTTGAATTTACACCGACGGAATCGACAGCTGGCGATGTACCGGAGGTACCAGTACGTCGTCGTGGCTCGGTGAACGTTGAGCCGGCCGTTGTATCCGCATCCGCGCGGGGGGCGTCCGCTTCCGTCTGTTCGACCGGTGTTTCGATAGATTCCGGTTAATCGTCGGCGATCGCCTCGGTCTCGTCGAGTTGCTCGAAGAAGCCGTCCGAGTCGGTCACTTCGACTCCCCCCGGTAGGAGACTGCTGAGTACGACGCAGTCGCTCAGGGTCGAAGAAGAACGGAAAGGAGTGGATGTTCGCTACTCGTTGCCGAACATCTGGCGCATCATCGGGTGCATCTCCATGAGCTGCTCTTCGGCGATCTCCTCGTACAGCTTGTACGTGATAGAGACCGCAAGCAGTAGCCCGGTGCCGGAGACCTGCCCGATGGTGCCGAGCAGGTTCGCCATCACGGCGAGCAGCCCGACGAGGGCGCCGCCGATGACGGTCACCTGCGGGATGTACCGCTCCATGACCTTCTCGACGACCTGCGGGTTCCGGCGGAACCCGGGGATCTGCATCCCGGAGTTCTGGATCTGTTTCGCGGTCGCCTCCGGCCCCATGCCGGTAGTCTCGACCCAGAAGATCGCGAAGATAGCGCCGCCGACGATCATGAACGCGAGGTCGATTGCGAGCCGGATCGCGATCATCCACGGCTCGACGGACGCCGGTATCTCACCGAGGAACCACATCCACTGCCCCCGGCTCTGAATCGGGTTCAGGTAGTAGAACAACCCGCCGATGGGCTGCCCCTGCTCGCTGTAGGTCCCGAGTATCGCCGGCATCCCCGCCCACTGCGAGGAGAGGATCTGGCCGAGGAACTGGATGTTCGCCTGTAGCGCGCGAACGAGGATCATTGGGAGGACGGACGCGTAGATGAGCTTCACCGGGAAGCGTCCGCGGGCGCCCTTCACGCGGGCGTGCGACAGCGGGATCTCGACGCGGACCGACTCCGCGTACACGACGATCCCGAAGATGAACACCGTGG
>NZ_NEWI01000065.1:0-16480 GCF_002135005.1 Halorubrum sp. SD612
TGACGCAGTGTCCTTGTCCACTGCGACACGACAGCGACAGCTCGCCGGTATCAACAGTCGCCTACAAAAGAGCGGAAGTGGCCGCTGGTGGATCGGCGGCGAACGCCTGCGCCGCCCTCGCGACGGCGTGGCGCGACGCGCCGCCGGCGACTGCCCCTTCGAGTCCCGCCCGCCCGCAACCGCACCGCCGGAAGACGGTCCTCCTCGCTCGCTTCGCTCGCTGCGCGGGCTGCGACTTCCGCACTCCCGCACGCTCCCTCCGGTCGCTCGCGGGACCGCAGCCTCACGCCTCCCCAGCCTCGTCGCCGCCGCCGGTGGCGGCCGCTCGCAGGCACGCGCCGCCGCGACCCGCTTATAAATGCTCGCACGTCCGGGCGGTCGACCGCCGTCGCTCGGCCATTTATATAGCTCCCGCCGCGTAGGTGGGGCGTGTCCCGCGTCACCGTCAGCGTCGACCCGCACGTCCACTCCGAGGGGAGTTACGACGGCCACGAGCCGGTCGAGCTGATACTCGAACACGCGGCCGAGATCGGGCTCGACGCGGTCGTCATCACCGACCACGACGTGATCCGGGAGTCGAAGCGCGCCGCGGAGATCGCCCCCGAGTACGGGCTGATCGGCATCCCCGGCGTGGAGGTGTCGACCGCGCACGGGCACCTGCTGGCGATCGGCGTCGAGCGGATGCCCCCGCGCGGCCGCCCGTACGCCGAGACGGTCAGCTGGATCCGGGAGCGCGGCGGCGTCGCGATCGTCCCCCACCCCTTTCAGCGCTCGCGCCACGGCGTCCGCCAGCGCGACATCCCGGTCCCCGAACCGCCCGCGGACGCGGACGAGCGCGTCGCGGCGGACGGCGCCTCCGAGGGCGATGGCTCCGGCGCGGACCCGGAGGCGGCGCCCGCCGCGCCGGCCGCCGAGGTCGACGCTATCGAGGTGTTCAACGCGTGGCTGTTCACGGGGTACCGAAACCGTCGCGCGCGGCGGTTCGCGGCCGAACACGGCTATCCGGGCGTCGCCGCGAGCGACGCGCACCACCTCCGGTACGTGGGCCGGGCGTTCACGGAGCTGACGGTCGAGGGCGCCGACTCCGTCCGCGAGGTCACGGCCGACGACGTGCTGGCGGCGATCCGCCGCGGCACGACGACCGTCGACGGCCGCCGCGCGCCGGTCCGGATGGCGGCGAAACACTACGTCGGCGCGGCCGGGCGCCGGTCGGCGTACTACGCGCGGACCGGCGCGACCCGGGGCGCGCTGGCCACCAAGCGGACCGCGATAGGGGGCGCCGTCGCCGCCAAGGTCGCGGCCCTCCAGTCGATCCACCGGACCCGGCGGATCCTCTCCTGGTTCGTCTGACCGGCCGCGCCCGCGAGCGGTCGCGACCGCGAACGGTCGAGACCGCGAACGTCCGGGCGCCGGCGGCCGCGGAGAACGGGGTTTTTGCCCGCGGCCGCGAATGTGTTCCCATGAGCCACGACAGACGCGAGTCCGGGTTCAAGCGGCGGACCCGGGTCGCGGACGCGAGGGCGACGCTGCTCGACGCCGTCACGTCCCACGACCGAACGGAGGCGGTCCCGGTCGAGGCGGCCGACGGCCGCGTCGTCGCCGAACCGATCGACGCACCCGCGCCGGTGCCGGGGTACGACCGCGCCGCGATGGACGGGTACGCCGTCCGCGCGAGCGACACCTTCGGCGCCGGCGACCGAGCGCCGGCGGCCCTGACCGCCAAGCCCGCCGAGGCGGACGCGGTCGCGCCCGACGAGGCCGCTCGGGTCCACACCGGCAGCGCAGTCCCGGAGGGCGCGGACGCGGTCGTGATGATCGAACAGGTCGAGTCGGTCGACGGCGAGGTGGAGGTGTTCGAGGCGGTCGCGACCGGCGAGAACGTCGGCGAGGCCGGCGAGGACGTCGCCGACGGCCAGCGCCTCTACGAGCCCGGCCACGCCCTGCGCCCCTCCGACCTCGGCCTGCTGCGCTCGGTGGGCCTCGACACCGTCACGGTTCGGGAGCCGCCAGAGGTCGCCGTGATTCCGACCGGCGAGGAGCTGGTGGAGTCGGATCCCGGCCCCGGCGAGGTGATCGAGACGAACGGGCTCACCGTCTCCCGGCTCGTCGAGCGCTGGGGCGGCGAGGCGCGCTACCGCGACGTCGTCACCGACGACCCGGACGCGCTGCGGGAGGCGGTCGGGGCCGACCTCGACGCCGACGTGGTCGTCACGACCGGCGGCTCCTCGGTCGGCGAGCGCGACCTGATCCCCGAGGTCGTCGACGGCCTCGGCGAGGTGCTGGTCCACGGCGTCGCCCTGAAGCCGGGCCACCCAGTCTGCCTTGGCCGGGCTGAGGGGACGCCGATCGTCTCGCTGCCCGGTTATCCGGTCGCGTGCATCGTCAACGCGGCGCAGTTCCTCCGCCCCGCGATGAAGCGCGCGGGCGGGGCCGACGTAGAGCCGTTCCCGACGCGGCGCGCGACGCTCGGCCGGAAGGTTGCGAGCGAGCCCGGTGTACGGACCTTCGCGCGCGTGTCACTTTCGGGTCCCGACGACGGCCCTGACGGGGACGCGGCGGTCGACGACGCGCTCCCGACCGCGACGCCGACCCGCGCGAGCGGCTCCGGCATCCTCTCCAGCGTCGCGCTCGCTGACGGCTGGGTGGTCGTGCCCGAGCCGCGGGAGGGGCTCGACGCCGGCGAGTCCGTCGACGTCGAACTGTGGGAGGTGACGGAATGAGCGACCGCAAGGAGTTCCGGGACCTCGCGACCCCCGAGGCCGCGCGCGAGGCGATCGAATCGCTCGACCTGTCGCCGACCCCGGAGACGGTCTCGCTGGCGGACGCCCGCGGTCGCGTTCTCGCCGAGCGCGTCGACGCCGCGATCGACGTGCCCGGCTTCGACCGCGCGTCGATGGACGGGTACGCCGTCCGCGCGCGGGAAACCTTCGGCGCGGACGAGGCGGATCCCGCCGAATTCGACCTCGTCGGCGCGGTCCACGCGGGCGCCGCGCCCGACGTGACCGTCGAGCCGGGGACCTGCGCGGAGATCTCCACCGGCGCCGTCATGCCCGACGGCGCCGACGCGGTCGTGATGGTCGAGCGCACCGACGAGCTCGGTTCGGGCGGGGACGGGGTCGACGACGACGGTCCCTCGCGGATCGCTGTCCGCACGCCGGTCGCGCCGGGCGATCACGTGATGACAGCCGGGACCGACATCGCCGCCGGCGCCCGCGCGCTCGGACCGGGCACGCGGCTGACGCCCCGCGAGATCGGGCTGCTGTCGGCGCTCGGCGTCGACGAGGTCCCGGTCGAGGGGCGGCCGCGGGTCGGTATCGTCTCGACCGGCGACGAGCTGGTCCGCCCGGGCGAGGCGCTGAACCCGGACCGCGGGGAGATCTACGACGTGAACTCGACGACGATCGCCGCCGGCGTCGAGGAGGCGGGCGGCGAGCCGGTCCTCTACCCGCACGCCGGCGACAACTACGACGAGATGGAGCGGCTGCTGCGCCGGGCGGCCGACGAGTGCGACCTCGTGCTCTCGTCGGGGTCGACCTCGGCGAGCGCGGTCGACGTCATCTACCGCGTGATCGAGGCGCGCGGGGAGCTCCTGCTCCACGGCGTCGCGGTCAAGCCCGGGAAGCCGATGCTGATCGGCCGGCTCGACCGGGGCGGCTCCGACGGCGGCGACGGCGACGAAGGCGTCGGCGAGGACGCCGCCCGGAACGATGCCTCGGTCGGCGAGTCCGCGTACGTCGGCCTCCCCGGCTACCCGGTGTCCGCGCTCACCATATTTCGCACGTTCGTCGCGCCCGCGATCCGCGACGCCGCCGGCCAGCCCGAGCCCGCGACGGCGACCGTCGAGGGGCGGATGGGCGTGAGCGAGCGCTACTCGGAGGGCCGTCTCCGGCTGATGCCCGTCGGCCTGCTCGACCTGGACGACGACGCCCCCCCGCTCGTCTACCCGGTGGACAAGGGGTCCGGCGCGACGACGAGCCTCGTCGAGGCTGACGGCGTCGTCGCGGTCGACCCGGACACGGAGGTCCTCGACGCCGGTGAGGCGGTCGAGGTACAGCTGTTCTCGCCGGACGTGCGCCCGCCGACGCTGCTCGGCGTCGGCGAGGACGACCCCGCGCTCAACCGCCTGCTCGACCGCCTCGCGAACCCGCGGTACCTCGCCGTCGGCTCGCGCGAGGGGCACCGCCGCCTCCGCGACGGCGTCCCCGACGTGGCGGTGACCGCCGGACCGACCGACCGCGAGGTCGACGCCGAAGCCCTCGGCGGCTGGACCCGCGAGTGGGGGCTTGTCGTCCCCGACGGCAACCCGGAGGCGGTGACCGGGATCGCGGACCTCGTCGACTGCGACCTCCGCTTCCGGAACCGGTCAACAGTCTCGGGCCTCCGTCGGAGCCTCGACACGGCGCTCGACGACCTCGCGGACGAGCGCGACGCCGACCGCCGGGACCTCGCCGAGCGGATCGACGGCTACGAGCGGACCGCGAAGGCGTTCGAGAGCCCGGCCCGCGCGGTCGTCGCGGGCGACGCGGACGCCGGGCTCGGGCTCCGCGAGACGGCGGAACGGCTGGGTTGTGCGTTCGTCCCGCTCGGCGAGCAGTCGGTCGTCGTCAGGGCGGCCCCCGATCGCGCCGGCCGCGAGCCGGTCGCGGCGCTGGCGGCCGCACTCGACGGTGACGGCGGTCGCGGCGGGATCGACGCGATCCTCGCCGACCTCCCGGGCTACTCGCGGAACAGCCGAAACGATCCCTGACCGACGACGACCTCGCCGCGGTCCCCGTCGACGCCGCTGGTGACGGTCATCTCGCTGACGCCGATGGAGCCGCCGGCCCGGATCACTTCGGCCTCCGCGCGGAGGTCGCCGGTTGCGGGGAGGAGGTAGTTCGCGTTGAGGTTCACCGTCGCGACGCCGCCGTCGAGCGGGTCCTCGAACGTCGTGCGCTGCGCGACGCCGCCGGCCGTGTCAATCAGCGTCGCCGCCACGCCGCCGTGGATCGTCTGCCCGTCCGTGTTCGTGAGCTTCTCGTCGAAGGGGATCGAGAGCACGACGCGCCCGCGCTCGACCGTCTCGACCGACGTGTTCAGCCACGAGAGGTAGCCGTGTTCGTCCTCTAACTTTTGTTCGACGAACCGCGTCGCCGCGTCGGGGAGCGGGTGCATCTCCGCGATGTCCGTCTGATCCATGTCCCGCCGGTCGTCCCGGGACGGCTTGTACCCCCCGGAAACGGGCGACAACCGGCGATCGATTGACGGCCTCGCTCACCCGACGCCGAGCCGGATCGGGTCGTCGCTTGGCACGAGCTCGACCGTCACCGACTCGCCGATCGCGAACGAGCGGTCCGGACAGACCAACTTGACGCCGAAGCGCTCGCCGCGCGCGGCGAACAGGGAGAGCCCCACGATGCGATCGCCGTTCGCGCGGACGTCGACCGCCCCCCACTCGACCCGTGGCGACCCGGACGACCCCCCGCCGTGGGCGGCCGCGGTTCCGATCCGGGTCCCGAGGAGGGACACCGCGTCGCCCGACCGCGGGCGTCGCTCGTCTCTCCCGTCCTCGCCGGGCGCCGCGTCGCTCGCCGCGAACGTCCCGCCGCCCGCGTAGTGCGTCAGTCCGCCGTCGAGCGGGACCCCCCCGTCGCTCGCGAGCGCCGCGAACGACGGTCCGGGCTCGGTCCGCCGCGGGCCGGCGAGCACGACGTGGGTCGGCCCCCGCTCGACGACGGTTCCGGTCCCGTCCCACGCGACCCGCTCCACGGGGAGGTCCGCGGCGACCGGGAGCGACCCGCTCGCTCGGAGGGGGTTCGCGTCCGGCGGGCGGAACCCGAGGTGGACGTGGTCGTCGACCCACTGGCCGAAGAAGCCCGAGCGGGTCGTCGGGCCGAGCGCGTCGCCGACGGTGACCCGGTCGCCCGGCGTCACCGCCGGGATCACGTGGAGGATCCGCGCGACGGTGCCGGAGGGCGCGCCCGCGCGAGCACACCACTCATCGTCGAGGCCGACGACGATCAGGTGGTCCTCGTCGGCCGCATACGGGCGGTCCGGACAGCCGACGGTGCGGACCGCGCTGACGGTCCCGGCGACCGGAGAGTGGCCGACCCCGTCGCCCGGGTAGAGGTCGACGGCGCGACCGCGTTCGTGGGCGGGGTACGGGGAGTTGAACCGCGAGAACTTCTCGTATTGCTCGACGACCTCCGCGGGGAGCGTGACGGTTGCCTCCGGCGGGTCGGTCACGGGTCGGCGACCTCCATCCCCTCGATCACGAACCGCGCGCCGCCGGCGTCGGACTCGGCGACCGAGAGCGTCCAGCCGTGCGCCTCGGCGATGTCGCCGACGATCGCCAGCCCCAGCCCGGTGCCGCCGCCGAGCGACACGCCGCGCTCGGTGACTCGCTCGCGCTCCTCGGCCGGGATCCCGGGACCGTCGTCGCCGATCGAGAGCGCGGCCCGGTCGCCGCCTCGGGTGATAGCGACCGTGACGGCCACGTCCTCTCCCGCGTGTTCGATCGCGTTGCGGAACAGGTTGGAGGTCAGCTGTTCGAGCCGGTCGCGGTCGGCCAACGCGGTCGCGTCGCCCTCGACGGTCAGCGTCGCGTCGGCGGTCTCGAGCCGCGACCAGACGCGTCTGACCGTCCCGTCCAGCGAGACCCGGTCGAGGTCGTCGACCGTCTCCCCCGCCGTCGCCAGCGCGAGGAGTCCCTCGATCATGTCGTCCATCCGCTCGTGGGCGTTCGCGGCCCGCTCTAAGGCGCCGTCGGGGTCGCCGTCGCGCTGGCGGGCCAGCTCGACGGCCGCAGACGCGGCGGCAAGTGGGTTTCGCAGGTCGTGCGAGACGACGCCGGCGAACTCCTCTAACCGCTCGTTCTGCCGTTCGAGCTCCGCCTCCCGGCGTTCGAGTTCCGCCTGTCGCCGCTCCCGCGCGGTCACGTCGCGGAGCAGGAAGACGTGGCCGCGGTCGGTCCCGCGCGGGTCCGTGATCGGGTTCTCTTGGATGTCGAACTCGCGGTCCCCGATGGCGATCGGGTGTTCGACGCCGGACTCCAGCCGCGGGAACACGTCCGACAGCGATGAGCCGACCGCGTCGGGCGGGAGGAGCGACTCGGCGGCGGGGTTGAGGTCGCGGATCCGCCCGTCGGAGCCGGAGACGATCACCGGGTCCTGCATCACCTCGACCGCGGTGTCGCGCGCGACGACCGCGGCGTCGAGGGTGCCGAGCCAAAAGACGGTGCCGTAGAGGAACACGCCGTGGATCACGAACGCCGTCGGCAGCCACGAGAGGTCCCCGTAGCTCCCGACGTCGACGAACGTCACGGCCCCCGCGAGGAACGGGAACAGCGTGCCGAGCAGCACGACGAACGTCTGGAGCCGGTAGCGGTTCCCGGTCCGGTCGTAGAGGTCGACGACGAGGGACGCGCCGGCGAGACACAGCGCGTACGCGAAGAGGACGAACGCGCCGCCGGCGGGACCCAACCCGTATCCGAGCAGCGTGAACGGGCCGTCGGCGACGGGGGCGACGGAGCGCCGGGCCAGCCCGTGGGTCCCGCTCGACCACGCGAGGAGGACCCAGACGAACGCGGGGGTCGCGAGCGCGACGATCCGGTTCTCCGTCCGCCAGCGTTCGCGCCCGGTGAACGCCAGCGCGAACGCCATCCAGAGGACGGGAAGCGCGCCGAGGAGCGGCGTCGCGAGGCTGAGCGCGACGCGCATCGCGAGCTCACCGGACGCGACGATCTGGAGGCCGTACAGCAGCGACGCGCCGCCGCCGCTGAGGAGGTACAGCGCGACCTCGAGGCCGCCGGGCTCGTCGCGCTCCCGCCACGCGACCCGACCGAGCCAGAGCCCGATGACGCCGGCCAGCAGGCAGGCGGTCAGGTACGCCTGAACCGGCAGGGCGCTCAGGTCGCTCATCGATACCGGTACCACTTCCAGCGCCGACAAAACTGTTGTGTCACGCGCCGGCGCCCCCCGGGGCCCTCGGTTTCTCCCCGCCCCGAGCGACCGCGCTCGGCGCAAGGGGCTTGTGTGCCGCCGCCGTCGGCACGTCCATGCGCGTGTACAGGGGCGAGTTCGCGACCCCGGCGGCCGACCGGGAGCCGGCGGGCGACCTGCTCGCGTCGGCCGCGGAGGGGGTCCCGGCCGTCCGCGTCACGGCGCCGCCGAAGCAGGTCGCCTTCGGCCGGCGGGACGCCCGCGAGCCGGGGTTCGACCGGGCGAAGCGGGCGGCGCGCGCGGCCGGATTCCCTGCCGTCGAGCGCGACGTGGGCGGTCGCGCGGTCGCGTACACCGGGTCGACGCTCTCGTTCGGCGTCGCGGTACCGACCGGCGGCGACCGGGGGTCGATCGACTCGCGGTACGAGACCGCGACCGAGACGCTCCGCGACGCGCTCCGCGACCTCGGCGCCGACGTGGTCCGCGGCGAGCCCCCGGCCGCGTTCTGCCCCGGCGAGCACTCCCTGCGCGTCGCTGGGGGCGGTGCGACGAAAACCGGCGGGGCCGCGGGCGGCGGGAAGGTCGCCGGGCTCGCGCAGCGCGTGCGCGCCGACGCGGCGCTCGTCGCCGGCGTCCTCGTCGTCTCGGCGGCGGACGCCGCGCCGATCGCGTCGGTCACCGAACCGGTCTACGACGCGCTCGGCCTGCCGTTCGATCCCGGCTCGGTCGGGAGCGTCGCCGACGCCGGCGGTCCGGACGACCCCGACGCCGTCGCCCGCGCGGTCGAGACCGCGTTCGTGGAGGAGCCGTGGGGCGACGGCGAGCGCCGGATCGTGCGCGTCGGCGGGGCAGCCGACTGAGCGCTGCGCGGCGCGCGGTTCCGACGTTTCGACGTGCTTTTTATGCGCGGGGGTCTGCGTTCGGGCATGGCCGAATTCAAAGTCGTCGTCGCCGACCCCGAGACCGGCGAGACGTTCCAGCGAGAGGTCGACGGACAGGACGCCAACCGATTCCTCGGTCGCGAACTCGGCGACGAGATCGGCGGCGACGCCGTCGGGCTCTCCGACCACACGATCGAACTCACCGGCGGCTCCGACGAGACCGGGCGCCCGATGCGCGAAGACGTCTCCGGCACCCGCCTGAAGGAGCTCCTCCTCGAGGGCGGCATCGGCTTCGAGCCCTCCCGCGAGGGCGAGCGCAAGCGGATCACCGTCCGCGGCCGCGAGGTCGACGACGACATCGCGCAGATCAATGCGAGCGTCGTCGACGGCGACGGCGACGTGGCGGCCGCGCTCGGCGAGGGCGACGCCGACGCCGACGAGTAACGGCGCTTCGATGCCTCGCGTTCCCTCCGACGGCGAGGACGTTTCCTCGGTTCGCGTCTCGCTCGCCCGGAGCGGCGGCACTCGCCGCCCCTGCGTCAGACTTCCCGACGACGACGCGCTCGACGGGCGCGTCGAGTCCGGGACCTGCGACGCGCTTGGAGTGAGTCAGGGGGACCTGATCCGCGTCGCGATCGGTCGCGACGAGTACCACGCGCGTGTCGCGGCCGACTCGCGCGGGCGGCTCCTCCGCGGCGCGTTCGACAACCGGCGGCTGGCGCGCGAGTCCGGCGAGGGGACGAACCGGCTGGTCGAGTGGCTCGACGCGAACGGCCGGGAGCCGGGCGAGAGCGTCGTCCTCGACGTGGTGGTGTCCGGCGAGCTGTACGGGCTGCGGATCCCCGGCGAGCGGACCGTGTACGACGCGGACCGCGGGCCGCGGTCGTCGCTCGCGGACATCGCCCGCGACGTGGACGGGTAGCTCCCGGAGCGCGCCGGGCGTCGACGGTCACCCTCCGCCGCGGCGGCGCGGCGTCAGGTCGGATCGCTTATTCTCGCGCGGCCCCGAGGTCGGTCCATGCAGGAGGTCGACGCGGACCTGACGGCGCTCGACCGCGCGATCATCAACGCGTTCCAGGGCGGCTTCCCGGTCGTGGAGCGCCCCTTCGACGCGGCGGCGGCCGCGCTCCGCGAGCGCGGCGTCGACGTGACGGGACCGGAGCTGTGCGAGCGCGTCCGCGAGCTCGACGAGGAGGGGATCCTCTCGCGGTTCGGCGCGCTCGTCAACGCCGAGGAGATCGGCGGCGCCGCCTCGCTCGTCGCGATGCACGCGCCCGAGGACCGCTACGACGAGGTCGCGGAGACGGTGAACGAGTTCACCGCGGTCGCACACAACTACGAGCGGGAGCACCCGCACCTCAACATGTGGTTCGTGGTGAGCGTCGCGGACCACCCGGACCCCGACAAGGACGGGAGCGACCGCGTCGAGGAGGTGCTCGCGGAGATCGAGGACGCGACGGGCCAGGAGACGTACAACCTCCCGAAGCTCCGGGAGTTCCACGTCGGCGCGAAGTTCCTCGTCGACGGCCCGGTCCCCGACGGCGACGTGGACCTCTCGGGGCTCGGGCCCGACGTCTCGCCCAGCGATCGCGGAACGTTGACGCCCGACGAGCGCGACCTCGTCGTCGAGATCCAGGGCGGGCTCCCGGTGACCGAGACGCCGTACGCCGACGTGGCCGCCGCGGTCGGCGCCGACGTGGACTGGGTGACCGAGACAATCAAGGGGTTCGAGCGGGAGGAGAAGGTGCGCCGCGTCGGCGTCATCCCAAACCACTACGCGCTCGGCTACACGGAGAACGGGATGACCGTCTGGGACGTGCCCGAAGACGCCCTCGACGAGGTCGGCCCCGCCGTCGCCGACTTAGGCTTCGTCACGCACTGCTACGAGCGCCCGCGCCACGCCGGCGTCTGGGAGTACAACTTCTTCGCCATGACGCACGGCCGCACCGAGGCCGAGAGCGAGCGCCGGATCACCGAGGTCAGGGAGCTGATGGACGACTACTGGGACGTCGGCGCGGACGACTGGGACACCCTGTTCTCGACGCGCATCCTGAAGAAGACCGGTATCCGCATCGCGGACCGGGCGGACAGCAACACGGCGTGACTCCCCGAACCGCGGGGACCGGAGGCCGTTCGTGACGCCGCTGTACCACGACTTCGCGGGCGAGACGGTGGTCGTCTTCGGCGGCGGCCCCGTCGGCTCGCGGAAGGCCCGCGGCTTCGACGAGGCCGCGCGCGTCGTGGTCGTGAGTCCCGACTTCGACGAGCGATTGCCCTCGCCCGACGACCCCGAGGCGGAGCGCGACACCGCGATCGAACTGCTACGCGCCGCTCCGGACGCCGACGCGGTCGCCGGCTGGATCGATCGGCTCGGTCCCGCGCTCGCGGTCGCCGCGACCGACGACGCCGCGGTCAACGCCGCCGTGGAGTCGGCCGCGCTCGACCGCGGGATCTTGGTCAACCGGACCGACGTCTCCGGGGGTCGCGACCCCGGGAGCGTCGTGGTGCCCGCGACGGTGGAGGACGAGCCGGTGACCGTCGCGCTCTCGACGGGCGGGACCAGCCCCGCGCTCGCGAAGGCGTTACGCGAACGGATCGAGGCCGAGATAGAGGGGGCGGGCGAGATGGCGGCGCTCTCTGGCGAGATCCGCGAGGAACTGAAATCCGAGGGTATACCTCCCGAGAAACGCCGGGAAGCGGTTCGCCGCGTTGTCAGATCCCGGGGGGTTTGGAAGGGTTTACAAAAGGGGAGATCCAACGGACGGCAAGAGGCCGACACCGTGATCGAGGAGGTACTCGACCGATGAGAGAGACGGGTGCGATCGCCGGCGTGAGCGTCGCCCACGCCGACGCGACCGTCGACGAGATCGAGGCCGCCGGCGGCGACGGCGTCCGCGCGACCGTCTCCGACCTGCTCGCGCGAGAAGGGGTCGAAGAGGCGTTCGCGGTACAGACGTGTAACCGCTCGGAGGCGTACGTCGTCACCGACCGGACCGTCGACGGCACGACGGCGCTGTCGACGTTCGCGCCGGACGTCCGCGGCGGCGCGGTCCGCCGCCTCGACCACGAGGAGAGCCTGGAACACCTGATGCGCGTCGCCTCCGGGCTGGAGTCGCTCGTGCTCGGCGAAGACCAGATCATCGGGCAGCTGCGGGAGGCCTACGAGGAGTCGAAGTCCGCCGGCGGCATCGGCCCCGTCCTCAAGGACGCCGTGACGAAGGCGCTCCACGTCGGAGAGCGGGCGCGGACGGAAACCGAGATCAACGAGGGCGTCGTCTCGCTCGGTTCCGCCGCGGTCCGGCTCGCGGCGGACGAGATCGACCTCACCGACGGCTCGGCCGTCGTCGTCGGGGCCGGCGAGATGGGGACGCTCGCGGCCCGGGCGCTCGACGACACGCCGGTCTCGGATATCGTCGTCGCGAACCGCACCGTCCCGCACGCGGAGTTCGTCGCCGAGGAGGTCGACACGCCCGCGGAGGCGGTGCCGCTCGCGGACCTCCCCGCCGTGGTCCCCGACGCCGACCTCGTCGTCACCGCGACCGGCAGCCCCGACCTCGTCGTCCACCCGTCGTACGTCGACGGCGCCGGCCGGGTCGTCTGTATCGACATCGCGCAGCCCCGCGACGTCGACCCGGCGGCCGGCGCGCGCGAGGGCGTGACCGTCTTCGACATCGACGACCTCGAAGACGTGACCCAGCGGACCAGGGAGAGCCGCGCCGCGGAGGCGCGCGAGGTCGAGTCGATCATCGACGCGGAGCTCGACCGCATCCTCGAGGCGTACAAGCGCAAGCGCGCCGACGACGCCATCTCGGCGATGTACGCCGGCGCGGACCGGGTGAAGGCGCGCGAGCTCGACCGCGCGATGTCGAAGCTGGAGGCGCAGGGTGACCTCACGGACGAGCAGCGCCAGACGGTCGCCGACCTCGCCGACGCCCTCGTCGGCCAGCTGCTCGCCGCCCCGACGCGCTCGCTCCGGGACGCGGCCGGCGAGGACGACTGGGAGACGATCCGCACGGCGCTCCGGCTGTTCGATCCCGAGTTCACGTCGCAGGCCGGCGGTCCGGAGGAGGCGGACATCACCGACGCCGCGGCCGGCGGCCCGGACGCGATCCCGGACTCCGTGGCCGAAGAGTTGGACGATTAAAATTATCACTTATAAGTGGTTGTCAGCGGATCGGCGCTGAACGATTTCAGCGGCCCGGCCGCTCGTTTTTAAATAATTACTGTCGAATCGGCCGTGAAGCCCGCCGAAGCCCCAGCGACTCATATATTGGCCGTTGCTGGCGGAACGGTGGCGAACATCTTCAAAGCCCCAGTCGCTCATTTATAAATAGTACCTGGCAGATCGACGGCGAACACCTCCAAAGCCCCAGCCTCGCGGCTGCCCCTTTGAGTCCCACCCGACCGCACCGCACAGCACCTCACACCTCCCCAACCTCGTCGGCCTCCCTGCGGTCGGCCGACTCCCTCGCGCGTGCTCCTCGCGGCCGCCGGTGGCGGCCGCTCGCAGGCACGCGCCGCCGCGCGTTCATTTATAAATTGACATCTGCGAGAATCTTGGATCGACCGCGACTGCGAGCAGCGCCGATTGAGACGGACCGCCGCGCTTTATTCCCCGGCCGGCCCACGGGTCGGTATGAGGCTCTCCGAGTACGTCGACCGACTCGACGAGGAGCTCGACACGGCCGCGTACGCCGACGTCGACGCGAGCGCGAACGGCCTTCAGGTCGGCCCGGGCGGCGAGGCCGCTAGCCCGGGCGCCGGACCCGCCGACGACCCCGAGGTCGAACGGGTCGCCTTTGCGGTCGACGCCGCGACGGCGACGATCGAGGCCGCCGCGGACGCGGGCGCCGACGTCCTCGTGGTCCACCACGGGCTCTCGTGGGGCGGCATCGAACGCGTGACCGGTCGCGTCCACGACCGGATCGCGGCGCTCATCGAGCACGACATCGCGCTGTACGTCTCGCACCTCCCGCTCGACGGCCACCGGGAACTGGGCAACGCGGCGGGCGTCGCCACCGAGATCGGACTCGAAGACCGCGACCCCTTCGGCGAGATCGGCCCGGTGACGATCGGCACGATCGGGGAGACGGCGGCGCCGCGCTCGGCGGACGCGCTCCGCGAGACGCTCGACGGGTTCGAGGGCCAACCGGACGGCGAGCCGTCGCCCACGCGCGTCCTGGACTTCGGGCCCGACGAGGTCGAACGGGTCGCGGTCGTCACCGGCTCCGGGGTCGACTGGCTCGACGAGGCGGTCGCGGCGGGCGCGGACGCGCTGATCACGGGCGAGGGGAAACAACAGGTGTACCACGACGCCCGCGAGGCCGGGCTGACAGTCTTCCTCGCCGGCCACTACGCGACGGAGACGTTCGGCGTTCGGGCGCTGGAGTCGCTGACCGCCGACTGGGGCGTCGAGACGACGTACCTCTCGCATCCGACCGGGCTCTGAGCCCCGCCCGCGCCGGGGGGCGGCCCCTGCGGGCGCGCTCGCCGCCGAACGCAACCCTTACCGCTCGCGTCCGCGCAGTCCGGGTATGCGCGATCACTTCGAGATCCGGGACCACGACGCCGCCGGGCGGATCGGTCGGCTGACGGTCCCCCGCGCCGACGTCACGGTCGAGACGCCGGCGCTCCTGCCCGTGGTCAACCCCAACGTGCTCACGATCGAGCCGGAGCGGCTCCGCGAGGAGTTCGGCGCGGAGATGCTGATCACGAACTCCTACATCATCCGCAGCACGGACCGCATCCGCGACCGCGTGCTCGACGAGGGGCTCCACGAGTTCCTCGGCTTCGACGGCGCGATCATGACCGACTCGGGCTCCTTCCAGCTGGCCGAGTACGGCGACATCGACGTGACGACCGAGGAGATAATCGAGTTCCAGCGACAGATCGGCAGCGACGTGGCGACGCCCGTCGACGTGCCGACGCCCCCGGACGCCGACCGCGAGCGCGCCGAGTCAGAGCTCGAGACGACGAAGCGGGCGCTCGCAGACGCCGAGGCCGCCGAGACCGGCGAGATGCTCGTCAACGGGCCGGTCCAGGGGGCGACGTACGCCGACCTCCGCGAGGAGGCGGGGCGCCACGCGGCCGCGACCGACCTCGACGTGTTCCCGGTCGGCGCGATGGTGCCGCTGCTCAACTCGTACCGCTACGCCGAGGTGGTCGAGGCGGTGCGCGCGGCGAAGCGCGGGCTCGGGCCGGGGGCGCCGGTCCACCTGTTCGGGGCCGGCCACCCGATGATGCTGGCGCTCGCGGTGGCGGCTGGCTGCGATCTGTTCGACTCGGCCGCGTACGCGCTGATGGCCCGCGACGGCCGCTACCTGACGGTCTCGGGCACCGAACACCTCGAAGCGCTCGACTACTTCCCCTGCTCGTGTCCCGTGTGCGCCGACCACGAGCCGGCGGACCTCCGCGGCTTCGACGACGGCGAGGCGGAGCGGCTGCTCGCCGAGCACAACCTCCACGTCACCTTCGAGGAACTGCGCCGCGTGAAGGAGGCGATCCGCTCGGGGACGCTGCTGGAGCTGGTCGACCGCCGCGCCCGCGGCCACCCGGCGATGCTTGACGGCTACCGCGCGCTGCTCGACCACGCCGACGAACTGGAGCGGACCGACCCCGGGTCGAAGGACGCGTTCTTCTACACCTCACGGGAGGCGGCCCGTCGCCCCGAGGTGATGCGACACCACGACCGACTCGATCCGCTGGCGGCGCCCGACGACCTCCTGCTCACCGAGTCGAAGGCCCCCTCGAATCACGCGTACGACGCGGTGTGGCGCGTGAAGCCACCGTTCGGACCGTATCCGCCCGCGCTCTCGGAGACGTACCCGCTCACCGCCGAGGTTCCGGAGCGGACCGACGATGCGGCGCAGGTCGCCGCGGCGGCGGGTGTGGCCGCGCTCGCGGCGGCGAACCCGGAGACGACGCTCACGCTCGGGCACGACGCGTGGTGCGACGCCGCGTTGGCGCGGCTGCCGGACCGCGTCGAGACGGAGAACCTCCGGACGCTCGGTTGAGCCGGCGCTGGCGCGTGGATTCCGACGCGGCGAAAACCGCAGCCGTGACCGGAGTCGTCGGTCGGTTCGGCGGCGTCGAGCGACTCAGTCGCGCCGGTGACCGAGCGGTTTCTTCTGGCCGACCTCGACCTCGACGTGGATCGAGTCGGGGAAGCCGCGCGCGACGACGGACCGCGCGATGTCGTCGGCGCCGTGGATCTCCATCGAGCGGTGATACACGTCGTAGCGCCACGGCGAGAACTCGTCGCCCGGTGAGAGGTCCTTGTACAGCGGCACGGTGACGCGCTCCGAGGGGCTCGCGTGCGGGCCCTTACACTCGGCGCCCTTGCGTTCGAGCGTCTCTTTGAGCTCTTGGACGGTCTCGGCGAGCACGTCGCGGTCGCCGGACGCGAAGTGGAGTTTCGTGACGAAGGTCATGGCTGGGGGTCGTGCGTGAATGACCGCCGGAGCGGTAAAAACGCACCTACCCGCGGTCGCCGCGCGAGACCCCGCCGCGAATCCGGCCGAAGACCGTTCGACGCGGCCGAGCCGTTCGGATCCGTTCGGGAGTCCGACACGCTCTTTAGGGGTGATCGCTTACCTGCGGCCAATGACGGTCGAAGCGACCAGTGCCGGAGCCATCCTCTTCCGCGATACCCGCGGCGAACGGGAGTACTTGCTCCTGAAG
>NZ_NEWI01000066.1:0-16471 GCF_002135005.1 Halorubrum sp. SD612
ACGAGGCGCGGAGCGACTACACCGTCGTCGCGAACCGCGACGGGAACCGCGTGCTCCGCGGGCGGCTCGAACTCAAGGAGACCTCCGCGGGCCCGCGCCCGGGGAAGTTCCGGGTGATCCGCGACGGCGAGGACCACCCCCGACAGCCGGACGAGTTCGTCGACCTCGCGCGCGCGGCTAGCCGGATCCGGATCTCCGAGCAGACCTCCCCCGAGAGCCGGGCGCGGCTGAAGGAGATGCTCGACGGCTACCAGCTGGAGGCGACGGCGGTCCGGACCTGCCGGCGGTGTGCGAGCGACGGCCGGTACGGACCGATCACCTCGGAGGAAGCGGTCGAACACAACGGCGAGCTGATCTGCCGCGACTGCGCCCGCCGGGAGCTAGAGCGAGAGCTGTCGTACAAGGGGGAGTTCACGGGCGCCGCCGAGGAGCGGCTGGAGGAGCTGCTGTACGAGTCCGGCGACTTAGACCGCATCGTCAACCTCCTCCAGGGCGGACTCGACCCCGACCTCACGAAGTACGACGAGGTGTCGGCGAACGTCGACGACGTCTCGCCCGTCCGGACGGAGGACCTCGATCTCCACCCCGACCTGTCCTCGCACCTCCAGGGGCGGTTCGAGGAGCTGCTCCCCGTTCAGAGCCTCTCCGTGCGGAACGGCCTGCTCGACGGCGACGACCAGCTGGTCGTGAGTGCCACGGCGACCGGGAAGACGCTCGTCGGCGAGCTGACCGGGATCGACCGCGCGCTGAAGGGCGACGGGAAGCTCCTGTTTCTGGTCCCGCTCGTCGCGCTCGCCAACCAGAAACACGAGGATTTCGAGGAGCGCTACGGCGGCCTGCTCGACGTCTCCATCCGCGTCGGCTCCTCGCGGGTGAACGACGACGGCAACCGGTTCGACCCGGGCGCGGACGTGATCGTCGGCACCTACGAGGGGATCGACCACGCGCTCCGGACCGGGAAAGACCTCGGCGACGTGGGGACGGTCGTCATCGACGAGGTCCACACGCTGAAGGAGGGCGAGCGCGGCCACCGCCTCGACGGGCTCATCTCCCGGCTGAAGTACTACAGCGAAGAGCGGATGGAGACGCATTCGGGGTACGACGGCACCCAGTTCGTCTACCTCTCGGCGACCGTCGGGAACCCCGAGTGGCTCGCCGAGCGGCTCCGCGCGACCCTCATCGAGTACGAGGAACGTCCCGTCCCCATCGAGCGACACGTCACGTTCGCCGACGGGCGCGAGAAGGCGCAGATCGCGGACAAGCTCGTGAAACGCGAGTTCGACACGAAGTCGTCGAAGGGGTACCGCGGGCAGACGATCATCTTCACGAACTCGCGGCGGCGCTGCCACGAGATCAGCCGCAAACTGCGGTACGACTCCGCGCCGTACCACGCCGGGCTCGACTACGGGCGCCGGAAGAAGGTCGAGCGCATGTTCGGCGATCAGGACCTCTCGGCGGTCGTCACCACCGCGGCGCTGGCGGCCGGGGTCGACTTCCCCGCCTCGCAGGTGATCTTCGACTCGCTGGCGATGGGGATCGAGTGGCTCTCCGTCCAGGAGTTCTCGCAGATGCTCGGCCGCGCCGGCCGCCCGGACTACCACGACCGCGGGCGCGTCTACCTCCTCGTCGAGCCCGACGGCGTGTACCACGGCTCGATGGACCGCACGGAGGACGAGGTGGCGTTCACCCTCCTGAAAGGCGAGATGGAGGACGTGGCGACCCACTACGACGAGACCGCGGCCGCAGAGGAGACGCTCGCGAACGTCGTCGTCGCCGGCAAGAAGGCCAAGCGCCTCAACGACCGCATGATCGGCGAGGTCCCCACCAAGCACGCGCTCGGGAAGCTGTTGGAGTGGAACTTCATCGACGGGTTCGAGCCGACGCCGCTCGGCCGCGGCGTCACCAGACACTTCCTCGCGCCCGACGAGGCGTTCTTCATCCTCGACTCGGTGCGGAAGGGGACCGACCCCTACGACATCGTCGCCGACCTCGAACGGCGCGACGACGAGGAGTGAGCGCGGCCGCAGTCGACCGCGGCGCGGAGCGCAACGAAACCCTTTAGCGGCTCTTCGGGGTACGTACAAGTGCGGGACCGTGGGTTAGTGGTATACTCCGAGCCTTGGGTGCTCGTGACCCCGGTTCGAATCCGGGCGGTCCCACTTCTGCGGCGCGAGCAACTCCGCGAGCGAGAGCGACCGATTGTTTATAAAGAGACGGGCGGTGGCGCGTGCCTCCGAGCGTCCGAAGGACGCGAGGAGCACGCGCGAGGGAGTCAGTCGCCGGAGCGAAGCGGAGGCGACTGACGAGGCTGGGGAGGTGTGAGGTGCTGTCGCGGTGCTGTGGGTGTGGGACTCAAAGGGGCAGCCGGGAGGGCGGCGCAGGTGACGCAAGCACCGCAGGAACGAGCGAGGCGAGTGACGAGGAGCGCAGCGAGCGTGCGCCGCCCTCGCGGCTGGGGCTTCGGGAGTGCCCGTACTACTCACGGGGATTATAAACAGAAACTGCTGTGTTGAGAACCGCTAATTCCGGGAGATTTCGACCGCATGTCGAATAGAGATAGTAGCTGAATGGCCTGTTTTGTTTTATTCCAAGCACCGGAATTTATTATAATATCCCTATCGATGTGCCCGTATGGCAACAGACGGTTCCCCGAAACCAAGCGACTCTGCGAGATTATTCGAAGGGAGAACGGTCCCTATCCTTCTCGGTATCGGACTCATGATAACCGGCCTATCGTTTCTCTTTGCGATTGTGCCACAGGTTGCGTTTGCGGTCTTGCTCATCCTCTCTGGGGCGATCCTGTTTAATTCATATTCGTGATATCCCACTGTGGTACACGCCGGTGATCCTCGGTTACGGATCATGGGGAAACCAATCAAAGGACGATATCAACGGCTCGGAGATCGAGACCGAATATCGCTTACTGAGGAGCGTTGAAGCTCACGTCGTCGTCGAGCTCGTTCGACATGCGCTCTAAGTAGGAGTACACGGCGCCGTGCGGGGCGCCGTCGAGCAGCATCCCGACGGCCCGCCGGACCACTTCCAGCTCCTCGGGCTGGCCGACGGCGCCCACGGTCGACCCGTAGACGACGACGTTCGCGCCCGACAGCTCCTCGATCAGTTCGCGCGTCCGGCCGTTCTCGCCGATGATGCGGCCCTTCTTGCGCTGGAGGTCGTTGTCGTTGCGGGTGTGTTCCGACAGGTCGATCAGGTCGAGCGTCCGGAGGTCGTGGTCGAGGATCGACAGCGCCGTCTCGGGCTTGAAGCCGCGCCCGATCGCCTTGATGATGTCGGGGGCCACCATCGCCGCCACGGGGTCGTCGCGCTCCTCGATGGCGACGCTCCCCGACTCCGAGTCGATGTCGAGCCGCACGTTCGCCCGCTCTTCGATCTCCCGCATCGTCTCGCCGCCGGCGCCGATGACGACGCCGATACGGTCCTGCGGAACCGTCACGTGTTGCATGCGAGGTGATACCCGGCGGAGCCTTTTAACAGTGTTCCGCCGCGGGCGGTGTGTGGCCGCGTGACGGTGGTCTCCGGCCGCTTTCCGGCGACGCGGCTCCGGTCTACTCCTCGGACGCCCCGTCCGACTCCCGCTCCGGCTCGCCGCTCGGATCGGGCTCCGGCTCCGTCACGTACGCGCGGAGGTCGTCGGAGTCGACGTCGATCCCCTGCCGGGTGAAGAACGTCGCCACGTTCTCGCAGTCGCGCTTCAGGAACTCCCCGGCGTTGGGGTGGTGGACCGTCACCGCCTGCCCGAGGTCGATGATCACCAGTTCGCCCTCGTGGATGATCATGTTGTACTCCGAGAGGTCGCCGTGGATCAGCCCGGCGCCGTACAGGCGACGCATGTACTCGCGGACGACCTCGTAGGCCGTCTCGGGGTTCTCCACGTCGACCTCGCTCAGCCGCCGGGCGCGCTCTTCGGCGTGGCCGACCAGCTCCATCACGAGGACGTTCCGCTGGACCGCGATCGGTTCGGGGACGCGGACGCCGGCCTTCCGCGCGCGTTCGAGGTTCGCGAACTCCTTGCGGGTCCACGCCAGCACGACCGCCTTCTTGTCGCTCGCGATCCCCTCGAACCGCGGGTCGCCCTCCAGGTAGTCGCGCATCTGCCGGAAGTTCGAGGAGTTGATCCGGTACACCTTCACCGCGACCTCGCGCTCCGGCGTGACGCCCTCGGGACCGCCGCCCGCGGCCGCCGAGCCCGGCTCCGGCCGCTCGCCCGCCTGCCCGCCGAGGGCCTCGAAGACGCTCGCCTCCTTGCCCGTCGACACCGGGCCGCCGAAGGCGTCGACGTAGCCGTCCTGAACCAGCTTGTAGACGGCCGCGAGCGTGGCGTCGTCGAACACCGACTCCTGTAGCTTGAACTGCTCGGTGTCCTTGATCCGCTTGCGGAACTCGTCGAACTCGCGGTCCTGCCGCCGGGCGATCCGGTCGGCCTCGGTGTCGGAGACGTCGAGCTGCTCCCACTCGTCGCCGGGCTGGTCCGCGGCTTCGAGCAGGCCGAAGTCCTCGCTCATTCGTCCCGGGGTTCGACGCCGCGAGGGATAAGCGAGGGGGTCGCGGGCCGCGGGACGTCCATCCGCCCCGCTACAGCACGTCGAGCGCGTCCTCGACCGGCATGTGTCCGTCGCGGACGGCCTCCAGTATCGTCCGGCGCTCCTCGGTCTCCGGGTCGGGCGAGTCCGCGTCGTCGCCGCTCCCGCCCTCGCCGACCTCCCCGAGCGTCACCTTCTCGGTCTCCCCGACGAACTCCGGGAAGTCGGTGCCGTCCGCGAGCGCTTTCTCCTTTTTGACGCGGTACGAGCCCGCGTCCGTGGTGTACAGGTCGCCCGGGTGGAAGAAGAACCAGTCCTCGCGGTCGAACCGGACCGCGATCCGGGCCTTCGCGCCGAAGTTCCGCGCGAAGAAGAGGAGCGCCTCCACCTCCTCGCCGGTGAGGTAGATCGGGTCGCCCGCGCTCGACTTCGCCTCGATGGCGTAGAACGTCTCGCCGTCGCCCGCGAGCACGTCGGGGAGCTCGCGCTCCGTCGCGGAGCCGCTGGCGGGTGCGCGCATCACGGCGAAGCCGGCCTCGTCCAAGGCGTTCACCAGCTCCCGCTCGCGGCGGTCCCCCTTCCGGTTAGCGGACACGGTCGTCGTCACCCGGTTCGGTCATACGCGTCGTAGCGGGGAGCCGGGCAAAAGCCCGGCGGGTCGCCGGTCCCGTTTCCGCGGGACCGTTCCGTCTCGCGTCAGCCGCGCAACCGCCACCACAGCGACCGGATCCTGTAGCCGACCGATCCCCGCTCGTACCCGTTCCAGCCGCTCATCCCGCCGGAGAGCGTCGACGCCTCGTAGCCCGCCTCGCCGAGCACGCGAGTCGCGCGCTTGGCGACGATCCCCATCTTACAGACGGTGACGACCTCGCGGTCGTCGGGGATCTCGTCGAGCCGGCGGCGGAGCGCTGCCTCGTCGCCGCCGCGAAGTTCGTCGTACACGGGGACGTTCCGGCTCCCGTCGATCGCGCCGGCCTCGAAGTCCTCCTCGGGGCGGATGTCCAGCAGGAACGGCTCGTCGTCGGTGCCGAGGCGCTCGTCCAGTTCGTCCGGGCGAATGCGGCTCATCGGCGGAGGGTCGGTCTCGCGGCGGAAATCCCTGCCGGGTGCGGCCGGTACTCGGCGACCAGCACCGCCCTCACTTCCGCACCCGCTCGGCGTGTTCGAGGACGACTCGCCCGAGTCGCTCGGTGCGGCGGCGGAGGTCGTCGTCGGTGATCCGCGGCCCGCCGTCTGAGGTGGCAGGGGCCGCGCCCGTCTCGACCTTCGACGAGGCGCCCTGAATGCCGACCTCGTGGGGGACGGTCCACGCGTGGACGTTCCGGAACGTCGACCGGAGGTGTTCGAGCGTGCCGCCGTAGGAGCCGCCGCCCGCTGTCGCGAGGAGGCCGACAGCGGTGTTCTCGTACTCGTCGGAGCCGCAGAAGTCGTGGAAGTTCTTGAACGTCGACGAGTAGGAGCCGCGGTAGACGGGGGTGCCCGCGAGGACGCCGTCGGCCTCGCGGACGCGGCGTTTCAGTTCCTCGCTGTCGCCCTGCGCGCCCTCGTCGGGGTGGTAGAGCGGGAGGTCGACGGCCGCGAGGTCGATCAGGTCGGTCTCCGCGCCGGCGTCGGCCGCGGCGTCGAGCGCGACGCGGAGCGCGGCTCGGGTGGTGCTGTCCGCGCTCCGACTGCCGGAGACAGCGACGATTCGGGTCATAATCCGGGTTCGGGGGCAAGTAATAAAAACGGAGGCGATCGAAGCGGTCCGAAGACGAAATCACAGTCGCCGACGGTTTGTCCACGGCTCTGGGGGGAGCGTTTCGCTTTTTTAAATCCAGTCGATTGTTTATAAGTAATCGACAACGGACCGGCGGCGAACACCGCCAAAGCCCCAGCCGCTCGGCGATACGTGATTGCTCGTAAAACGACGGCGAACACCGCCAAAGCCCCAGCCGCGAGGACTCGCGTGACTCGCTGCGCGCCTCGGTCGCTCACTTCGTTCGCTCCCTGCGGTGCTTGCGTCGTCAGGCTTCGTCCTCGCGGCTGCCCCTTTGAGTCCCGCCCCGCACCGCTCAGCACCGCAGCCTCACGCCTCCTCAGCCTCGTCGGCCGACCTCCGCTTCGCTCCGGTCGGCCGACTCCCTCGCGTGGCGCGGTCGCCGGACTACGTCCGGCTGCCAGAGGGACCTTCGGTCCCTCGCTGTTCGCGCCGCGGTGCGGCGCTCACCGGCACGCGCCACCGCGGCCGTTTATAAACAACCGCGATCGATTTGCTCACGCAAGCCTCGCGGCCGACACGGGGCATTATTGTCCCCGCCGCCGACGTGGCCGACATGGACCAGATAGCCTTCGGCACGGACGGGTGGCGCGCGACACTCGACACGTTCACCGACGAGCGCGTGCGGATCGTGGGACAGGCGATCGCCGACCACCTCGACGCGGCGGGGCACGACGAACCGGTCGCGGTGGGGTACGACGCCCGCGAGACCTCGGAGGGGTTCGCCGAGAGCCTCGCGGAGGTGTTCGCGGGCAACGGCTTCGACGTGATCCTCCCCGAGCGCGACGCGCCGACGCCGGTGATCGCCCACGCTATCGTCGACCGCGGACTGGCCGGCGCGTGTATGATCACCGCCTCGCACAACCCGCCCGAGTACAACGGCGTGAAGTTCATCCCGCACGACGGCGCGCCGGCGCTGCCGGACGTGACCGAGGATGTCGTCGACCGGCTCGCCGAGCCCGACCTGCTCCCCGAAGCCGAGCGCGGCGACATCTCTCGGGTCGACCTCGTGAGCGAACACGCCGACGCGGCCCGCGAGGTCGTCGGCCGCGTCGCCGGAGACGGGGACGGCGTCGACCTCGACGGGCTCACGGTCGCGTACGACGCGATGCACGGGAGCGGGCGCGGCGTCACGGACGCGCTCCTCGAGTCGGCCGGCGCGGAGGTGGAGCGCCTGCGCTGCGAGCGCGACGTGACCTTCGGCGGCGACTCCCCCGAGCCGTCGGCCGAACACCTCGGAGAACTGGCCGAGCGCGTCACCGACCCCGAGAGCGACGTGGATCTGGGGATCGCCAACGACGGCGACGCCGACCGGATCGCGGTCGTCACGCCCGAGCGCGGCGTCCTCGACGCGAACCTCTTCTACGCCGCCTGCTACGACCGTCTCTTGGAGACCGACTCCGGGCCCGCGGTCCGCACCGTCTCGACGACATTCCTCGTCGACCGCATCGCCGAGGCGCACGGCGAGGCGGTGTACGAGACCCCGGTCGGCTTCAAGTGGGTCGCCGAGGCGATGGGTGAGCACGACGCGCTGTTCGGCGGCGAGGAGTCCGGCGGGTTCACCCTCCGCGGTCACGTCCGGGAGAAGGACGGCGTGCTGATGGGGCTGCTCGCGGCCGCGACCCACGCCGCCGAGCCGTTCGACGCGCGCGTCGACCGCCTGCTCGACGAGCACGGCCACATCGCGGCCGGAAAAGTGTCGCTCGACTGCCCGGACGACCGGAAAGAAGCGGTCCTCGACGAGCTGGAGGACCACATCCCGGAGGCAGTCGGCGGGTCCCCCGTAGCGAAGGTCGTCACGCTCGACGGGTTCAAGCTCCTCTTAGAGAGCGGCTCGTGGCTGCTCGTCCGCCCCTCGGGCACCGAGCCGAAGCTCCGGGTGTACGCCGAGGCCGACTCCGACGAGGCCGTCGACGACCTGCTCGCCGAGGGGCGCGACCTCGTCGAGCCGCTCGTCTGAGGGCCGCGCGCGACGACCGGCGCGATCGGTCCGGGAACCCGCTCCCGCGCGGACGAGTTTCAGTTCCGTCTTGCGTTCGGCTCGTCTACTCATGAATTACCCTCGTACCGTCGTGTACCGCCTGGCGCGGCGCAGGCCACACACGGTCGACGAGCCACTGTCAGGGCCCGAGCGCACCGACGTGAACCCGACACCGCTCGCGGAGCCGGCCGACGGCGCCCCGACGGACGGGCCGATCCGAGCCGCCCGACCCCGGCGACGGAGCGCCCCGCGGCCCCGGTAGCGAGGAGCCCCGCGACCTCACGCGCGATCCGGCGGACGACGGCGCGGACGCGGAGGCGAGAGGCCGGGACGCCGACGAGGCGGAGACCCTCGAATACCGGCTCGAACGGCTCCGCCCACTGCGAGCCGTGGTGACGCTCGGGGTCGTCGTCGCCCGGCTCATCCGGTCGGTTTGAGCGTTTCCGTGCCGACCCGATCGGGTGTCTTTTTAGGGGATACCGCCCTAGCCGAACGTATATGTTCAAGGCCATCGTGGGCGCGTCGACGTTTCAGGACGCGCTCGATTCGGTGAGCGTGTTGGTCGACGAGTGTAAGATCCGCCTGAACGAGGAGGAGCTCTCCATCCGGGCCGTCGACCCCGCCAACGTCGGCATGGTCGACCTCACGCTGGAGGCGGCCGCGTTCGAGTCCTACGACGCCGACGGCGGCGTCATCGGCGTCAACCTCGCCCGCCTGGAGGACATCGCCGGCATGGCCAACTCGGGCGACCTGATCCACCTCGAACTCGACGAGGAGACCCGCAAGCTCCACATCGAGATCGACGGCCTCTCGTACACCCTCGCGCTCATCGACCCCGACTCGATCCGCCAGGAGCCGGACATCCCGGACCTCGATCTCGCCTCCGAGATCGTCGTCGAGGGCGCCCAGCTCGACCGCGGGATCAAGGCCGCCGACATGGTCTCCGACCACATCCGCCTCCGCGTCGACGAGACCGACGAGGCGTTCTTCATCGAGGCCGAGGGCGACACCGACGACGTGAACCTCAAGCTCGACCGCGAGGACCTCATCGCGCTCACCGCCGGCCCCGCTGACTCGCTGTTCAGCCTCGACTACCTCAAGGACATGAACAAGGCGATCCCCTCCGACGCCGAGGTCACCGTCGAGCTCGGCGAGGAGTTCCCCGTCAAGCTCCACTACGGCTTCGCCGAGGGGCTCGGACAGGCAACGTATATGCTTGCACCGAGGATTCAGAGCGAGTAAATTACCGAGGGAAGCGTGTCCAGGATGCGGAGAGTCGTTCAAGCGGGTCGGTAGTCACTGGGCACGCGGAAGCTGTTACTACCCCGAAACACCCACGTACCTTCGCGAGATCCTCGTCGGCTGTTTCATGGGTGACGGGGGGTCCGTCCCAAAGACGAACGACGGTGCTCACGGCCTGTTCCGTCTCCCGATGGTTACAAGCAATCCTTGGAGTGGTTCGACCACGAGATGGGGGTGTTGAGACCGGTGTCCGATTAAAAAAAGACGGCAACGGAGCTGGCACATAGTAACCGTGAATCGGGGTTCAGTCCAAATGCGAGGGCTGAGAACTATCACGATATGTATACCGTCATATCGCGATCTCACCCGTTCATGCGGTCACTTCGTCGGTGGTACCGATCCGGCGAGAAGCGGTTCCCAGAGAGTCTATCGCTGACGCCACGGATCGCCAAGATGTGGTACGTCTGTGACGGGTGTCTCGATGTTCAGGAGTACGGCGAACCGAGAACAGCAATACGGATACGACACCGAGACGACCGTCAGGGGTTCTTTTTAATCTATTCGAGGAGATTGGCCTCTCACCGTCGTACGGCCGCGAAACGATCCGCTTCGGGGTCGAAGAGACTCACTCGTTCCTCGACTGAAGCACCCCACCGCCCGGATTCGAGTACAAGTGGGTACTCGACTCGCGAGAGCGCTACGATCGTCTGAAGGCACAGGCGTACGGCGAGGCACACGCTTTATAAACCGTCTACGACCGGAACCGACACCGTCACCCACGTCCCCCGCGGCTCCCGGTCGGCGTACTCGACGTCGGCGCCGACCGCGGCGGCGCCCCACGCGACGACCCACAGGCCCAGCCCGGAGCCGTGTTCGAGGGCGGTCTCACGCCCGGACTCGACCGCCTCGACTTCGTGCTCGGGGATCCCGGGCCCGTCGTCCGCGACGGCGAGCACGAACCGCGCGTCGCCCTCGCCCTCGTGGCCGCCGTCGCCTCCGCGCTCCTCTCGACGGAGCGCGACCCGCACCCACGCCCCGCCGTCATCGCGTTCTGTTCCCTGACCGTCGTGGTGATCGAGCGCGTTCTCCACCGTGTTCTCGACGACCGCGCGGAGCGCGTCGAGCCGGACCCGCGTGACCCACTCGTCGTCGTCGGCGTCTCCGGTCGTCCGCTCGCCGACGGAAGTCGCCGCCCCGCCGTCGGCGGTCGTCGGCTCGCCGTCGACCGCGAGTTCGATCGCCGCGTCGTCGCGGCCACGGGCGTCCGCGACGGCCGATGTCACGAGGTCGCGCACGTCCGTCGGCTCGGGGTCCCGATCTTCGAGCAGCCGCTCGACGGTCCCGGCCTTCTCGCCGAGCGCGGCCAGCGCGCCCGCGCGACGCTCGACCGCGTCGGCCATCTGAACGAGTTCCGAGTCGTCGACGCGATCGCGGAGGATCTCGCCGTACCCGCGGACGACGCCCGCGTCGTTGCGGAGGTTGTGACGCAGGATGCGGTTGAGCACCTCCAGCTGCTGGCGTCGGCGCTCGCGGTCGGTGACGTCCGAGAGGACGAGAGTGTACCCGACGTGGGTGCCGTTGGGGTCGGTGAGCCGGGAGACCGACACCGCGTACGTGCGGCTGCGGGCGCCGTCGCCGGCGTCGATCTCGACCGTCTCGCGGGAACCGCCCGCTTCGTCGTCCGGGCCGGACTCGCCGCCGTCCGGTTCGCCCTCGCCCGCGTCGCCGATGCGGACCGGGAGATCGAGGAAATCGGCGAGCGGGCGGTCGCGGGCGGTCTGGGCGTCGACGCCGAGCACCGTTTCGGCCGCGGGGTTGATCCGGACGATGCGGCGGTCGAGCGCCAGCGCCACGATGGGGTCGCGGAGGTCGTCGATCGCGGTGCGCTCCGCGGCGCGGCTGGTGGTCGGGTTCCGGTCGAACATCTCCGCGCGGTCGAACGCATACGCGTCGAGGAGCAGGTGCGGGACGAACATCACCGGCGCGAGCTGGAGTTGGGGCACCGGGCCGAGCGCCAGCGCCCACGCGACCAGCGCGAACCCGGGCGGCAGCGAGCTCAGCGCGACCGCGGCGCTCTCGCGGCGGTACAGCGGCCCGTAGCTGAGCAGCGTGTCGACGAGGAGGAACACGGCGCTGGCGACGAGGACCGTCTCCGCGGCGACCGTCAGGTACGCCCACGGCCCGAACGCGTACGAGACGGTCTCGACGCCGAAGGCGGGGTCGCGCGCGAAGTCGGTCCAGAAGACACCGTGGAGCGAGTTCGTGACGACGAGCGCGGACGAGAGTGCGCCGAACCCGACGACCGCCGCGAACAGGCGGCTCCGGACCACGTCGCTCCGGCCCGTGTACTCCAGTGCGAACCCGAGGAAGGCGATCCCTGTCCAGATCACGCCCAGCCACATCGTCGCCTCCAGCGCGGCTCGGATCGCCGGTTCGGAGACCAGCAGGCCGACGCCGTAGGAGAGACACCACGTCGCCTGCGCGGCGAACACACCGAGGAACCAGTCGACGCCGGGGCGGCCGCGGTGTTCGCGGATCGCCCACGCGAGCGCGAGCGCCCCCGCCCCGCCCGCGAGGGAGCCGACGGCGGGCCACGCGGGAACGAGGTCGAGGGCCATTCGTCGGGTACGACGGCGACGGCGGGGGTAAAGCTGTCGTGGGGCGGCGGTCCGTCCGGTCCGCGCTCCGGACGAACCGGCGCTACAGATGCCGCTCGATGACTCGCTTCGCGGCCTGTCCCTTCTCTTTCCAGCCGTACCCCTCGTCGTACACGTGGCGCTTGGCGTCGACGAGCTCGCCGGGCGTCGACTCCTCGAAGCCGCCGCGGTCCCACGCGCCCGACTCGCGGAGCCACTCGATCACGTTCTCGCGGGTCTCGGGCCACGAGAGCCCGACCATCTCGTACCACGCCACCATCGCGAACACCGCGTTGTCGTGACAGCCCGGGACCGAGCCGTGCTCGTAGACGGTGCGCATCGGGTCGCGAGTCGGCTCCGAGACGCGTTCCTTGAACTCCGTGGCGGTGAGCAGGCGGAGCCGGTCGCCGTCCTCGACGACGCGCTGGTCGCGGCGGAGCGCGCCGAGCGCGGCCTTGTGGAGCCCGCCCCACTCCGCCGGGACCGCGTCCCGCAGCGCCGCTTCCGGGAGGCCGTCGGGCTCCGCGGACAGCACCGACAGGAGGTCGGTGTACGCCTTCTCGACGGTCGGCCAGCTCACGCCCTCGAACTCACAGTCGGCGTCGTGAAGGCTGTTCGTCGTCCGACAGCCGGGGCACGGGTAGCGGAACGTCGGCACGAGGCGACGCTTCGACGCCGCGGGAGTTAGGGGTTTCGCGACGACGGTCACGAACGTTAGCGGGGTTCCGAAACGTTTACTCACCGGCCGGTCGCGAATCTACACGGTATGACAAAGGTCAGCGTTATCGGTGCGGCGGGGACCGTCGGAGCCGCGGCCGGCTACAACCTCGCGTTACGCGACGTGGTCGACGAGCTCGTCTTCGTGGACATTCCGGACCAGCGCGAGACGACGATCGGACAGGCTGCCGACGCGAACCACGGCGTCGCGTACGACTCGAACACGACCGTCCGGCAGGGCGAGTACGAGGACACCGCCGGCTCGGACGTGGTCGTCATCACGGCGGGCATCCCGCGCAAGGAGGGGCAGACCCGGATCGACCTCGCCGGCGACAACGCGCCGATCATGGAGGACATCGGGTCCTCGATCGCCGAGCACAACGACGACTTCGTCACCGTCACCACCTCGAACCCGGTCGACCTGCTCAACCGCCACCTCTACGAGGCGGGCGACCGCGACCGCCACAAGGTGGTCGGCTTCGGCGGCCGGCTCGACTCCGCGCGCTTCCGCTACGTCCTCTCCGAGCGCTTCGACGCGCCCGTCCAGAACGTCGAGGCGACGATCCTCGGCGAACACGGCGACGCGCAGGCGCCCGTCTTCTCGAAGGTGCGCGTCGACGGCCGCGACCCGTCGTTCGACGCCGACGAGAAAGAGCAGATCCTCGCGGACCTCCAGGAGTCCGCGATGGACGTGATCAGCCGGAAGGGCGCGACGCAGTGGGGACCCGCCACCGGCGTCGCCCACACCGTCGAGGCCATCCTCAACGACACCGGCGAGGTGCTCCCCTGTTCGGTCGTGCTCGACGGCGAGTACGGCTACGACGACACCGCGCTCGGCGTCCCCGCGAAGCTCGGCGCGAACGGCGTCGAGGAGGTCGTCGAGTGGGACCTCGACGAGTACGAGGCCGAACTGCTCGACGAGGCCGCCGAGAAGCTCTCCGAGCAGTACGAGAAGATCGCGTAGCGAGCGCCCGGTTTTACCACCGTCTTTTTATCGCTGCCGCACCCCCGTCCGGCCATGAACCGCGCCGAGATCGACACCGACGACCTCCTGAAGATCGTGCTGCTGCTCGTCGTCGTGTGGCTTCTCCTGGAGATCGTCGGGGCCGTCCTCGAGGTCGCCTTCTGGCTGCTCGACGCCCTCCCGACGCTGATCGGGATCGCGCTCGTCGTCGTGATCGCCTTACACCTCACCGATCGGATCTGAGGCGGACGCCGACGTGTTCAGCCTCAACGTCCCGCTCCCGCCCGCGATCGACCGCCTCGCCGGCGATCTCCACCCGAAACTGACGGGGTTCGATCGCGTCCGCGAGCGTCACACCCTCGTCTGTAAGCGCTTCGGCGTCGAGAACGTGCGACGCGGAGAGCGCGACGGGGGCGATGAACGCGGAGAGGGCGAGGGGGGCGAGGAACGTGGAGGGGACCGACCCGTCCCGCCTCGTCAGGAGGCCCTCGACCGGCTGCGCGAACGCCTTCGTCGACCGCTCGCGCCCGCCGACCCGTTCGAGGTCGCCGTGACCGGGATCGACGTCTTCGACGCGCCGCGGTCGGGGTCGCGGCCGATCGTGTATCTGACGGTCGAGAGCGACGGGCTCGTTCGGCTTCACCGCAGGCTCTGTGCGGCGTTCGGGACGGTGGAGGGAATCGAGGGCGACGCGTACGTCCCGCACGTGACGCTGGCGCGGGGCGGCGACCCGGAACCGGGCGCGGTCGCCGACCTCGTCGAGACCGAGTTCGACCCGGTCCGGTGGCGCGTCCATGCGCTCGACGCGTGGGACCCGGAGTACCGGGAGGTCGCGGCGACGGTCGATCTGTAGGGCGAACCGGAGGTTACGCGTCGTCGACCGCGTCCGGTTCCTCGACCGCGTGGTGCGGCCCCACCGGCCCGTGGGTCGGGCAGACGCCCGCGATCGGGGTGGCGTTGAGACAGCAGGCGCGGCGATCGGTCGCAACGAGACCGCTCGAGAGCGGATCGCCGCACCGGGCGCAGTACGCGTCGGCGGGGGCGGACATCTACCGCTCGCGGATCCGCATCGGCACCGGATGGCTCGGGTGCATGGTGAGCGAGCCGCGCAAGGAGAGGTCCGGTCCCTCGTAGCCGAGTTCGAACTGCGAGCAGATCTCCGCGAGGATGATCTTCGCCTCCAGCAGCGAGAACGCCTTCCCGATACAGTGGCGCGGGCCCCCGCCGAAGGGGAAGAAGGCGAACCGGGGGCGCTCGCTCCGGCGCTTGGGCGTCCAGCGGTCGGGGTCGAACGTCTCGGGGGCGTCGTACCACCGCTCGGACCGGTGGGTCACCCACTGCGACACCATCAGCGCGGACCCCTCCGGGATCCGGTACCCCCCCAGTTTCACGTCGAGCTTCGGCTCGCGAAACAGGGTGTAGACGGGCGGGTAGAGGCGCATCGACTCGTTGAGCACGCGCTCGGTGTACGCCATGTCGCGGACGTCGGCCGCGGTCGGCGGGCCGTCGGCGGTCGCCGTCTCGGCCTCGCGCTCGACCTCGCGACGAGCCTCAGGGTGATTCGAGAGCAGGTAGAACGTGTACGTCAGCGCGAGCGCGGTCGTGTCGTGGCCGGCGAGCAGCATCGTCACCAGCTCGTCGCGGAGGTTCTCGTCGGTCTGCTCGCCGCGGTCGCGGGCGCGTAGGAGGACCGAGAGCAGGTCCATCGGCAGGTCGCCGTCGCCGTCCCCGGCCGGGCCGGGCACCGCGACGCCCTCCGCGCCGGCGGGGTCGACGCTCGGGTCGCGCTCCGTGCCCCGGCGGCGGTCGACGATCCCGTCGATGACGGATTCGAGGGTGTCGATCGCGGCGTCGAACTCGCGGTTCTCGCGGGTCGGCACCCAGTTCGGGATCAGGAACCGCCGCGGGTCGGGCTCGAACCGCGCGCCGAGCGGCTCCAAGTTCTCTTGGACCGTCTTCACCTCCTCGTCGGTGATGTCGGCGCCGAACATCGCCGAGACGATGATCTTCACGGTGAGGCGGGCGACCTCGAGCTGGATGTCGACGACCTCGCCGTCGGCCCAGTCCGCGAGCTGCGACTCCGTGTGGTCGACCATCGTCCCGTCGAGCGCGCCGATCCGGCGGTTGTGGAACGAGGGGTTCGCGAGCGTGCGCTGGCGCTGCCACGTGTCGCCGTCGCTCATGAGGAGACCGTCGCCGAGCAGCGTGTCCATCGCGTCGTCGCCGAACTGGGGCTTCCGGTAGCGTTCGGCGTCGGCGACGAGCACGCGCTCGACGTCGGCGGGGTTCGTGAGCAGGTACGTCTCTCTGGGACCGAGGTCGAGCCGCACCACGTCACCGTAGCTGTCGGCGCAGGCGCGGAGGAAACCGAAGGGGTCGTCAGCGAACTGGCGACCGTTCCCGAACAGGGGGTCGCCGAGCGGCCCGGGCGGCGTAACGGACATACGTTTTGTGGGGGCTGAGCGGGGTTAAACGTTCGGCGGTGCCGAGAGAACGGGGGAGCGAAAGCGGACGGGACTGGGGGCGGTAGGGGAGTTATCTGGCGTCGAGCTGTTCGACGCGGGCGATCAGCTCGTCGACGGCCGCCTCCTGGTCGTCGGTGGCGTCGACGATGCGCTCGGTCGCGTCCTC
>NZ_NEWI01000067.1:0-16330 GCF_002135005.1 Halorubrum sp. SD612
CCCTTCGGTCGCTCGCGGCGTCCCTCGCGCGTGCTGTCTCGCGGTCGCCGGGGGCGACCGCTCGCAGGCACGCGCCACAGCAGTAACCGTGTACGAAGTAGCGCCGTCGCCGTCGCCCGAATCCCGTTCGGAGGGCGTTCCGTTAGGCCTTTGCGCGCCGGGGCCCTCCGGTCGGTAGATGGAGTATTTGCAGCGTCGGGTCGGGCTGGTCGAAGACCGGATCGAGTCGGTCATCGACGACGTCGAGCCCGAGGAGCTGTCCGACGAGGTCGGCCACGTCGTCCTCGCGGGCGGCAAGCGCGTCCGGCCGGCGGTGACCGTCCTCGCCTGCGAGGCGTTCGACGGCGACCCCGAGGCGGCGGTCGACTTCGCGGCCGGCGTCGAGTTCGTCCACAACGCCTCGCTCGTGATCGACGACATCATCGACCGCTCGGAGGTCCGGCGGGGGACCCCCGCCGCGTGGGCCGAGTTCGGCTACGGCCCGGCGATCATCGCCAGCGACGGCCTGCTCGGCGAGGCGTTCGCGCTGTTCTCGGCGGACCCGCGCGCGATGCGGACCGTCGCCGAGGCGCTCGTCGAGCTCGGCGAGGGCGAGGCGACGGAGCTGGCCGCCCGCCCGACCACCGAGGCCGAGTACATGAAGCTGGCCCGCCGGAAGACGGGCGCGCTGTTCCGGGCCGCCGCCGAACTGGGCGCGGTCGCCGGGGGCGCCGAGCCCCACGCGATCGACTCGTTCGGCGAGTACGCCGAGCGCGTCGGCGTCGCCTTCCAGATGCGCGACGACGTGTTAGACGCCACCGCCGACGCCGACGACCTCGGCAAGCCGACCGGGCAGGACGCCGAGATGGACCGGCCGTCGGTGCTCCAAGTCACGTCGCTGTCGCCCGAGGAGATCAACGAGCGCGCTCGCGCGGAGTCGGAGCGCGCGCTCGCCGCCCTCGACGACGCCGACCCGCCCGAGACCGAGGCGATCGAGTACCTCCGCGACCTCGCGGAGTTCGTCGTCGTCCGCGAGCGCTGAAACCGCAGGAACGTCGACCTCGACGGCCGGTCAGTCGTCCGCCGGTTCGCCGGCGTCCGCCGCGTCCTCGGCGGCCGGGTTCTCGCCGATCGGCTCGCTGTCCCAGTACGCGTGGCCGTCGTCCGTCCGGAAGCAGGTCGCCGTCCGGCCGTCGCCGACGTCGTACGCCGGCGGCGCCGACTCCCGGCAGGCCGCGCGCGCCGCCGGACAGCGCGTGTGGAACCGGCAGCCCGCGGGCGGGTTCCGCGGCGAGGGCACGTCGCCGTGGAGCGTCTCGAACTCCTCGTCCCTCGCGTCCGTGCTCGCCCGCGGGACGCTCGACAGCAGCGCCTTCGTGTACGGGTGCGCGGGGTCGTCGAATATCTCCTCGACCGGCCCGATCTCGACGATCTCGCCGAGGTACATCACCGCGACGCGGTCGCAGACGTGCCGGACCACGCCGAGGTTGTGCGCGATGAAGAGGAACGTGAGCCCGAAGTCGTCCTGGAGGTCTTCGAGCAGGTTCAGGATCTGCGCCTGGACCGAGACGTCGAGCGCCGAGACGGGCTCGTCGAGGACGACGAAGTCGGGGTCCAAGGCGAGCGCCCGAGCGATCCCGATGCGCTGGCGCTGCCCGCCCGAGAACTCGTGCGGGTACCGGTCCATCTGGTCGGCGGAGAGCCCGACGCGTTCGAGGAGGTCCCGGGCCGTCTCGCGGCGCTCCTCCCGGTCGGCGACGTCGTGGATCCGCAGCCCCTCCGTGACGATGTCGCCGGTGGTCATCCGCGGGTCGAGACTGGAGAACGGGTCCTGGAACACGATCTGCGCGCGCCGGCGGAACCGGGTCAGCTCCCGGTCGGTCATCGCGCGGACGTCCTCGCCGTCGAAGGCGATCTCGCCCGCGGTCGGCTCGCGGAGCCGCAACACCGTCTCGCCGGTCGTCGACTTCCCGCAGCCGGACTCGCCGACGAGCCCGAGCGTCTCGCCCTCTCGCACGTCGAAGGAGACCCCGTCGACCGCCTTCACGCTCTCCGACTCCTGGCCGAGCAGGCGGTCGACGAGCGAGGGGTCGTCCGCGTAGTACTTCTTCAGGCCGTCGACGGAGAGCAGGGGGTCGCTCATTCGCCCGCACCCCCGTCGGTCGCGGCCTCCTCGTCGGGGGCCGCGGCGTCGGCCGAACCGGCGCCGAAGTGGTCGTCCGGGAGCGCGTCGGCCGGGTCGTACTCGCGCTCGGCGAGGACGCACTTGGCGCCGTGGTCGGCCGCGGCGTCGACCGTCGCCTCGGGCGGCTTGTCGAGGCACGCCTCCATCGCCTTCGGGCACCGGTCCGCGAAGTAACACCGGTCGCCCATCTCGGCGTCGACCAGGCTCGGGACGTTGCCCGCGATCGGTTCGAGCCGCGCCCGCGGGTCGTCCACGTCGGGGATCGAGCCGAGCAGCCCCCGCGTGTACGGGTGGACGGTGTCCTCGAACACCGATTCGAGCGTGCCGCGCTCGACGACCTCGCCCGCGTACATCACGCAGACGCGGTCGCACATCTCGGCTATCACGCCCAGGTCGTGGGTGATGAGCACGATGCTCATTCCGCGCTCTTCCTGGATCTCCTTCAGCAGGTTCAGGATCTGCGCCTGAATGGTCACGTCGAGCGCGGTCGTCGGCTCGTCCGCGATGAGCACGTCGGGCTCGCCGGCGAGCGCCTGCGCGATCATCGCGCGCTGGAGCATCCCGCCGGAGAACTGCCCGGGGTACTCGTCGACGCGCTCCTCGGGGTCGGGGATCCCGACCTGCCCGAGCAGCTCGACCGCGCGCTCCATGCTCTCCTCGCTCGTGTAGTCGCGGCCGGGGACGACGCCGTCGAGGAGGAGCCTGCCGAGCCCGTACCCCTGCGTCCGCGAGCGCGTCGAGCGGGGGTTCGCCCGCGCCCGGCGCTGCACCTCGACCGCCTCGGCGATCTGCTCGCCGACCGTGATCGAGGGGTTGAAGCTGCTCATCGGGTCTTGGAAGATGACGCTGAAGGAGGGGCCGCGCAGCGACCGGCGGACGCTGGGCGGCACGGTCCGGAGGTCGACGTGGTCGCCGTCGACCCGCACCGACTCCGTGTCGCGGAACTCCTCGGCGAGGTCGGGGTCGCGGTACCACACCTCGCCCGCGGTGATCCGGCCGGGCGTCTCGACGAGGTCGACGAGCGACAGCGCGGTCACCGACTTGCCGGAGCCGGACTCGCCGACGACGCCGAGGATCTCGTCTTCCCGGAGGTCGAACGACACCGACTCGACGGCGTTGATCTGCCCCTCCTCGGTGAAGAAGCGCGTCGAGAGGTCCCGGACCGCGAGCACGTCGTCTGGCCCCGGCGCCCCGGTCGGGGTCGCGTCGGCGTCGGTCATGCGGCACCCCCTTCGCCCTCGATACCGGGGTCCAGGGCGTCACGGAGCCAGTCGCCCAGCAGGTTGATCCCGATCACCGACAGCATGATCGCGACCCCGGGGATCGAGGCGATCCACCACTGGCCGGAGGAGACGTAGTCGCGCCCCTGCGCGATGTCGAAGCCCCACGACAGCGTGGTCCCGGAGAAGCCGAGGAACGACAGCGAGCTCTCCAGGAGGATGATCGCCGCCACCTGTACCGTGCCGAGGACGATGATCGGCGTGATCGCGTTCGGCAGGACGTGGCGGAGGATGATCGCGTTGTCGTCGGCGCCCAGCGCGCGCGACGCCTTCACGTACTCCTGCCCGCGCAGGGAGAGCGCCTCCCCGCGGGCGACGCGGGCGAACCACACCCAGTTGACGAGGCCGACGACGATCACCACCGTTATCGGCAGCACGAAGCTCCCCGGCATCTCCGGAGCGAGCCCGGCGGCGACGAACGGGTCGGGGACGTTCACCGCCGCGCGGCCCCACAGTCCGATCAGCGCGACCGCTAACACCAGCGACGGGAACGCGAGGCTCACGTCCGCGATCCGCATCAGCGCGTCGTCGACGCGCCCGCGGTGGTAGCCGGCGAGCAGGCCGACCGGCACGCCGATCGACGCGGCGAGCAGCGTGCCGAGGACGCCGACGACGAGCGACGTGCGGGCGCCGTACACCACCCGCGAGAACATGTCGCGACCGAGCCCGTCGGTGCCGAACACGTGGTCGGGGTCGGCGGTGATCTCGACCTCTTCGGTGACCGTCCGGATCTCGCCGTCGACCATCTGCGAGGTGGTGCGCTCCTCCGTCTGCGAGAAGCCGATCGGCGGCAGCTCGCTCTGGTCGAGCTGTTGGTCGGTCGGGTTGTGGGGCGCGATGAACGGGGCGAACACGGCGGTCAACACGATGAGGACCACCAGCGCCAGCCCGAGCTTCGCGAGCCCGCTACCTCTGAACTCCTTTTTGAGATTGCGTATGACACGTGAAGAGACCATGTTAGTCGGTCACCACCTCCGGGTCGAGGTAGGCGTAGACGACGTCGACGAGGATGTTGACGAGGACGAAGCTCGTCCCGATGACGATGAGGCTCCCCTGGAGCGCCGGCCAGTCGCGCTGGTTGATGCTCTCGATGACCAGCGTGCCGAGTCCCGGCCACGAGAACACCGCCTCGGTGATCACGGCGCCGCCGATCAGCGTCCCGAGCTGGAGCCCGAGGACGGTGATGACGGGGATCAGCGTGTTCCGGAGCGCGTGTTTGTACCGGATCAGCGTCCGCGGGAGCCCCTTGGCCCGCGCGGCCTGTACGTAGCCCTTGCTGAGCTCGTCTAACATTCCCGACCGCGTCAGCCGGGTGATGAGCGCCATGAAGTACGTCCCCAAGGCGATCGCGGGCAGCGTGATGTACGCGAGCCACGTCAGCAGCGTCCCGACGAACGGCTCGGCGTTGATCACCGACAGGGCGACGTCGCCGACGTCGACCCCGCGACCGCTGGTGTTGAAGATGTTGAACTCCACGGCGAAGATCAGGATGAGCATGATCCCGAGCCAGAAGTTCGGCGTCGAGATGCCGCCGAGCGACAGCAGGGTCGCGCCGTAGTCGACGGGCTCGTTGCGGCGGGTGGCGCTGATGACGCCGAGCGGGATCGCGAGGGCGATCGCCACGACGCTGGCGGCGACCGCGAGCTCCACGGTGGCGGGCAGCCGCTCGAACACGAGCGTCGTGACCTCCTGGCCGCGGATGTACGACCGCCCCATATCCCCCTGAAGCAGCTCGAAGACGTACTGGCCGTACTGGACGTACAGCGGCTGGTCGAGCCCCAGTTCGGCGGCGATCGCCTGTCGCGTCTCCTGCGACGCGTCGAGCGGCGCGACCGCGTTGATCGGGCTGCCGGGCGTGACGAACCGGAGCGCGAACACGACGGTGACGACGCCCCAGACGACGCCGATCCCTTGGAGGCTTCTTTTGAGTGCGAATCTGCCGAGTGACATTAATAACGATGTGGAGAGGTGGGAGTCGCGTTACTGTTGGGTGGCGGTGTCCGGGTCGATGAACTCGTCGGCCCGCGGCTCCCAGGAGATGTCGTTCGAGACGCCGTAGACGCTGAACTGCTGGTGCATGAACACCCACGGCGCGAGGTCGTGGGCGAGCTGGTTCGCCTGTTGGAGGATCTCGACGCGCTCGTCGGGGTCCTCGGTCGCCTCGGCGTCCGTGAGCAGGCCGTCCAGCTCCTCGTTCTCCAGCACGGTGAGCGCGCCGCTCGACGAGAGCAGCGGCGTTAGCGTCTGACTACCGTCGAACTCGCCGTTCCCCCACCCGAGGAGGTTGAAGTGCGGGCGGTCCTCGATGTCCGGCGCGGTGACGTCCTGAACGAGCGAGGAGAACTCGCGCTGTTCGACCTCACAGGAGACGTTCGACAGCGAGTCGATCTGGCTGGCCGCGGCCTGCGCGATCTCGACGTCGCGGAGGTAGCGCCCGATCGGCGTCTCCAAGGTGATCTCGACGCCCGCGTGGCCGGACTCCTCGACGAGCCGCTCGGCCTCGTCGGGGTCGTACGGGTACGGGTCGATGTCGGGGTTGTAGCCGACGTGGCCGTCGAGGGTCGGCTGCGCGGTGACGTTGCCGAAGCCGTTGAGCACGTTCTCGATGATGCTCTCGACGTCGACCGCGTGGTTCATCGCCTGCCGGAACTGCTGGCTGGAGAACGGCTCCACGTCGTAGCGCATCTGGAGGAAGATGATCCGCGCGCTCGCCACGGAGTTGATCGTGGCGACGTCGGAGCTGTTCACTCGGGAGACCTCGTTCGGCGGGACGTTCGTCACGATGTCCGTCTCCTCGGCGAGCAGCTGGTTAACCCGCGTACTGGACTCGCTGGAGGCGCTCATGGTGAGCTCGTCGACCGCCGGGGCGCCGTCCCAGTACTCCTCGTTGGGCTCGTAGACGACCTGATTACCGGAATCGTACTCGGAGAGGCGGAACGGGCCCGTGCCGTTGGCGTTCCGGTTGATGTAGTCGCCGCCGTTCTCCTCGACCCACGACTGCTGCATGACCGGGCCGTTCGTCGCGAACAGCTGGAAGGCGATCGGGTTGTACCCCTCGAAGGAGACCGTCACCTGCCCGTCGCCGGTGGTGACCTCCGAGACCGAGCCGAGGTCGTTGGACTGCGGGCTGACGATCCCGACGTCCTCGAAGACGATCCGGCGGATGCTGTACCGGACGTCCTCCGGCGTGACCTCGTCGCCGTTGTGGAACGTGAGCCCGTCGCGCAGCACGAAGCGGACGCTACCGTCGTCGGTGCGCTCCCACTCTTCCGCGAGGCCGGCGATGATGCCGCCCTGCTTGTCGCGGTCGAGGAGCCCCTCGTACAGCTGGCCGACGATGATCTCGGTGTTCGTCTCGGCGTGGTCCTGCGGGTCGAGCCCGGAGTCCATCTGTCCCATGGTGACGCCGAGTTCGAACGCGTCGCCCCCGTCGGAGCCGTCGCCGCCGTCGCCGCCGTTTCCGGAACACCCCGCGAGACCGACCGCACCGGCCGTTCCGGCGTACTTGAGCACCGTCCGCCTGTCGACGTGATCGTCGTTGTCAGTAGGCATAGGCGATCCCATACGACAGAGAGTTATGAACCTACCGGCAGACGCGGCCCCTTTCGGGACCGGCTGCTGGCGATCCGCTGACAGTAGGGAGCGCCGAGTCGCCGGGTGAACGCCGCTGAACTGGGCGGATCGGGCGCGAGCGGAAACCGACGGGTATGTAGGGCCCCCGGCGGTAGGCGGGCGACATGGACGCACCCGATCCCGGACCGCAGTGGGACGCGGTCGAGGAGGACGCGGAGTCGACGGCGGCGGCGTACCGAGAGCGCGGCTGGACCGCGCTCGCGGGGCATCCCGGGCAGGTGAATCCGGTCGCGGACGCCGCTCGGATCGACGTGCTGTTGCCGGGGTCGGAGTTCGACGCCGCGCTGGACGCCGTCGGCGACGCCGCGATAGACGGCGTCGACGTGTACGCGGGCGCCGCCGGCGGGGTCGCGTACCGGCTGGTGGTCGCGACCGACGAGGCGGCGCAGGTGGCGCTCTGTGTCCCGACGTACCTCGCGAGCGACGACCTCGCCTCCCTGCGCGCGGCCGCCGAGACGGCGGGCGCGCTCACCGTGCGACTGCGCCCCCTCGACGACCGCGACCACGTCGAGATCGCGATCGACGAGCCGGGGGTGTTCTTCGACGCACCCGAGGCGTGAGGCGGTCGCAGCGATCGCGGCGGGCGACGGCGGGCGACGGCGGCGTCGCCTCGGGGGCACGCACGTGGGTATCGGTGACACGTTCGACTTCGACGTATTCATAGTTGTGCGATCGCGATCATTCGTATGAACCGCGCAGAGAAGGCGGCCCTCCAGCTACAGGCGGTCGCCGTGTTGCGGATGTTGAAGGAGACGCGAACGTACGAGGAGCTCTCGGAGGTGACCGGCCTGCCCGCCGGCGACCTGAACCGGTACGTGAACGGCCACGTCCTGCCCGGTACCGACCGCGCGAGCGAGGTGGTCGAGTCGGTCGGGCGCGAGGCCCTCGCCGACGAGCTGGTCGCCCGCGTCGAGTTCGACGACGAGGGGTACGTCGACAACTCCGGGGTCGTCTTCGACCAGTCGTTCCTCGACCTCGTGGCGCCCGTCGCCGCGGAGACGTTCGAGTTCGAGTCGCCCGACGTGGTCCTGACGGCCGCGACCGACGGGATCACGCTGGGCGCGGCGATGGCTTCCTTCTTCGACGCCCGCCTGGCGTACGCGAAGAAGTCGAAGGAGACCGCGGTCGAGGAGTTCATCGAGTCGCGCCAGCGGCTCGCCTCGGGCATCGAGCTCACCTACTACCTCCCCGCGAGCGCGATCGACGCCGGGGACACGGTGTTAGTCGTCGACGACCTGATCCGCTCGGGCGAGACCCAGGAGCTCCTCTTGGACATCGCGCTCCAGGGCGACGCCGACGTCACCGGCGTGTTCGCGCTCATCGCGGTCGGCGACGAGGGCATGGACCGCGCGCGAGCGATCACCGACGCGCCGGTCGGGGCGCTGACGACGTTCGAGTAGCCACGTTCACGCATACTATTCGAGTATAGACAGGATTTCACCCCTTTTCGATCCGTATACTTGTATATCTGAGCGCGACGTTCAGCAAGGCTTATCACCCGATTGCGGGGAACACTCACCCGTTCAATGGGGCTTTCAGACACGCTGGCCGCGCGGTTCGACGTGGAGTCGCACGGGTCGGACGTCCGCACCGAGCTGGTCGCCGGGCTCACGACGTTCCTCGCGATGTCGTACATCATCGTCGTGAATCCCGCGATCCTCTCGGAGGCGGTCCAGATCGAGGGGTACGGACAGGGCGAGGTGTTCCAGATGATCGCCATCGCGACGATCCTCTCGGCGGCCATCGCGACGGCCGTGATGGCGCTGTACGCGAACCGGCCGTTCGGGCTCGCGCCCGGGCTCGGGCTCAACGCCTTCTTCGCGTACACGGTCGTGCTCGGACTCGGGATCCCGTGGCAGACGGCGCTGGCCGCCGTCTTCGTCGAGGGGGTCCTGTTCATGGTCCTGACCGCGGTCGGCGCGCGGGAGTACGTCATCCGGCTGTTTCCGGAGCCGGTGAAGCGGTCGGTCGGGGCCGGTATCGGGCTGTTCCTGCTTTTCATCGGGCTTCAGGAGCTTCAGGTCGTCGTCAACGACGAGGCGACGCTCGTCGCGCTCGGGAACGTCTTCGCTAACCCGTGGGCGATCCTCGGCGTGCTCGGGCTCGTGCTCACGTTCGTGCTGTGGGCGCGGAACGTCACCGGCGCCATCATCCTCGGCGTCGTCACCACCGCGGTCGCGGGGTGGGCGCTCACCCTCGGCGGCGTGTTCGCCCGGGGCACGGTCACGCCCGAGTCGCTCCCGTCGGCGCAGTACGACATCACGCCGCTGGCGGGCGCGTTCGTCGACGGCCTCGGCCAGATCGACCCGCTCACGTTCGTCCTCGTCGTGTTCACCTTCTTCTTCGTCGACTTCTTCGACACCGCGGGGACGCTCATCGGCGTCTCGCAGTTCGGCGACTTCCTCGACGACGACGGCGACCTCCCGGACATGGACAAGCCGCTGATGGCCGACGCGGTGGGGACGACCGCCGGCGCGGTGCTCGGCACCTCGACGGTGACGACGTACATCGAGTCCTCGACCGGCGTCGAGGAGGGCGGGCGCACCGGGCTCACCGCGCTCGTCGTCGCCGCGCTCTTTATCGCGTCGCTCGTCGTGATCCCCGTCGTCGCCGCGATCCCGGCGTACGCCTCCTTCATCGCGCTGATCGTCGTCGGCGTGATGATGCTCCAAGGGCTCGTCGAGGTCGACTGGAGCGAGCCCGCGTGGGCCGTCTCCGCCGGGCTCACGGTCACCGTGATGCCGTTCGCCTACTCCATCGCCGACGGGCTGGCGGCCGGCATCGTCGCGTACCCGCTGATCAAGCTCGCGATCGGCGAGGGCCGCGACGTCGCGCTCGGCCAGTACGTCATCGCGGCGCTGCTCGCCGCCTATTACGTCCTCTCGACCGCCGGCTACATCCTCTGAGGCGGTCGACGCGCCGCGACGAACGTTCCGCACACCGTTTTGATCTTATAAATGTCCGCGAGCGAGAGCAATGGCGCTTATAAAATCTGAGTGCGGTGGCGCGCGCCTCCGAGCGGCCGCCCCCGGCGGCCGCGAGGAGCGCGTGCGAGGGAGTCGGCCGGCCGGAGCGAAGCGGAGGCCGGCCGACGAGGCTGGGGAGGCGTGAGGCTGCGGTGCGGAGCAGTGCGGGGCGGGACTCAAAGGGGCAGTCGCGAGGGCGAAGGCGCGCGACGCAAGGACCGAAGGCGCGAACGTAGTGAGCGCTGAGGACCACAGCGAGCGCACCGAGCCCTCGCGGCTGGGGCTTTGGTGGTGTTCTCCGCCGATTCGGATTCGACTATTTATAAACGAACTACAGCGCATTCGGAACCGTTCGTCGCGGCTTCGACAGCACACGTTGGTAATGTGATTTTGACGGACTCATATCGGTCGAACGCGCACCCGACCCGCGGGCGGGGGAACGCTCTTGAGCCGGCGGGACGCATCCCGACCGAGGCGATCCGAACGATGACAGAACAGTCCGACGAGTTCCGCGTAACCGTCGCCGACCGGGAGCGACACGCGAGCGGCCCGGCCCGCGAGCTCGCGCTCGACTGCGTCACCGCGGGGATCGAGGCGGCGCACCCGAAGCGAGTCGTCGCGGACGCGCTCTCCCTGAACGACGGGAAGCTCTCGGTCGCGGGCGTCGACGACGAAACCGCGACCTACGCCCTCGACGCGTACGACCGCGTGCTGGTCGTCGGCGCGGGCAACGCGGCGGGCCACTTCGCGGCCGCCGTCGAGGAGCTCCTCGGCGACCGGATCGACGGCGGCGCGGTCGTCACGGACGACCCCGTCGAGACCGAGCGGATCTCAGTCCTCCCCGGCGATCACCCGACGCCGAGCGAGGCGGGCGTCGAGAGCGCCCGGGAGGTGCGCGAGGTCGCGGCCGGCGCCGGCGAGGGCGACCTCGTGATCGGCCTGCTCACCGGCGGCGGGAGCGCGCTGCTGGCCGCGCCCGCGGAGGGGATCGGCCTCGACGACCTCCGCGAGACGACCGCGGCCCTGCTGGCGAGCGGCGCGACCATCGCGGAGATCAACGCGGTCCGCAAGCACTGCTCGGCGGTGAAGGGGGGCCGGCTGGCGCGGGCGGCCGCCCCCGCCGACGTCCTCGGCCTCGCGGTGAGCGACGTGACCGGCGACGACCCCGCCGTGATCGCGAGCGGCCCCCTCTCGCCCGATCCGACGGCCTACGCGGACGCGCTCGGCGTCCTCGACCGATACGGGATCGACGCGCCCGCGGCCGTGACCGACCGGCTCGAACGCGGCGCCGCGGGCGGCCTCGCGGAGACCCCGAACCCGAGCGACCCTCCGTTCGACGGCGACGGCGTCGACGTCGAGATCGTCGCGAGCGCGCGCACCGCCCTCGACGCCGCGCGGGAGGTCGCCGCGGCGAGGGGGTACGAGCCGGTCGTGCTCTCCTCGCGGGTGCGCGGCGAGGCCCGCGAGGCGGCGAAGACGCACGCGGCGGTCGCCGAGGAGTGTCGGGCCACCGGCGAGCCCGTAGAGCCGCCCGCGGTCCTCCTCTCGGCCGGCGAGGTGACGGTCACGCTCGGCGACGATCCGGGAGAGGGCGGGCCGAACGGGGAGTTCGCGCTGTCGGCGGCGGCCGAGCTCGACGCGTCGGGGCGCGACAGCGAGGGGATCGCCGTCGCGAGCGTCGACACCGACGGTATCGACGGCGCGACGGACGCGGCCGGCGCGCTGATCGACGACCGCCTCGTCGGCGACGGCCCCGAGGCCACCCTGGGCCGCGATGCGGCCGCGGCCGCGCTCGACGAGCACGACGCGTACCCGCTGCTCGACGGGGCGGACGCGCTGGTCCGCACGGGACCGACCGGGACGAACGTCAACGACCTGCGCGCGGTGGTGGTCGGCGGACGCGTTGCGGGGTCTGAGGCGAGCGGATCGCGTTCGGAAGGGACTAAGTGACGGCCGGCGAATTTTGCGGCATGCAGACGCTGCTCCTCAACGCGGACGACGTAGACGAGAACGCCGAGATGGACCGGGTAATCGACGCGGTCCGCGGCGCGTTTACCGCCTACGAGCGCGGCGACGCCAAGATGCCGGCGAAGTCGTACATCGACCTGCCCGAGTACAACGGCGACTTCCGGTCGATGCCCGCCTACCTCGACGTCCGCGAGGAGGACGTCGCCGAGGAGACGGCGACCGGCGACGGGTGGGACGCAGCCGGGATCAAGTGGGTGAACGTCCACACCGACAACCCCGCCGACCACGACCTCCCGACCGTGATGGGGACGATGATCTACTCCGACCCCGAGACGGCGTTCCCGCTGGCGGTCCTCGACGGGACGACGCTGACGATGAAACGCACCGGCGCGGCCGCCGCGGTCGCGACCGACCACCTCGCCGTCCCCGACGCGAGTTCGCTCGGGATCGTCGGCGCCGGCGTCCAGTCGTACACCCAACTCGAAGCGATCTCGACGGTGCGGGACATCGATGAGGTCGTCGTGAGCGACCTCGACGAGGAGCGCGTCGCCGACTTCCTCGACGCCTTCGGGGACCGGTTCGACGTGCGCGCGGGCTCGGTCTCGGAGGCGGGCCACTGCGATATCCTCTCGACGGTGACGCCGGTCGAGAGTCCGATCGTTGGTCCCGAGGACGTGGGCGACCACACGCACGTCAACGCGATGGGCGCGGACGCGGAGGGGAAACACGAGCTCGCGGACGACCTCCTCGTCGACGCCACGGTCGTCATCGACGACCACGAGCAGTGCACCCACTCGGGCGAGATCAACGTCCCCTACGCCGCTGGGACGCTCACCGACGACGACATCTACGGCGAGATCGGCGAGATAGTCGTCGGCCGTCGGGCGGGCCGTCCCGGGACGCCGGGGACCCCCGCCGACGCCGACGGCGTGAGCGGCGTCAGCGTCTTCGACTCGACGGGGCTCGCGATTCAGGACGTGGCGGCCGCGCGCGTCGTCTACGAGCGCGCCGACGAGCTGGACAACGGGTACCCGTTCGACCTGTTGGGCCTCGACGGCTGAACGACGGGCCGCTTTTGTCTCCTCGCCGCGTACGCCGGCCGTGAGACTCGTCAGCGTCGCGGCGCTCGCGGAGAACCGGGTGATCGGGAGAGACGGCGAGGTGCCGTGGCCGCACATCGAGGCGGACGTGCGGCAGTACCGCGACCGCGTCGCGGAGTCACCGGTGATTCTCGGCCGACGCACGTTCGACTCGATGCGCGGCGACCTGCCCGGACGCCGCCAGATCGTCGTGAGCCGGAGCGTCGACGCGGTCGACGGGCCGACGGCGCTCGTCGCGAGCGGCGTCGAGGAGGCGCTCGCGGCGGCCCGCGACGTCGTCGGGGACGCCCCCGCCGAGCGGGAGCGCGTGCCCGCCGAGACCAGTCCGGCGTCGGGGCCGGTCGAGGCGTCGGACGAGGGGGACGAGACGGTCTACGTCCTCGGCGGCGGCGGCATCTACGAGCTGTTCCAGCCGCACCTCGACCGGATGGCCCTCAGCCACGTCGAGGGCGCGTTCGACGGGGACACGTACTACCCGGCGTGGGACGAGGCGGAGTGGGACGTTGCCGAAGAGACGGCGTACGACCGGTTCACGCTGCGCGAGTGGGTCCGTCGGGCGCGCTGAGCGGGTTTCTCTCGGCCGTTTCGATCGCCCGCGACAGCGACTACGCCCCGCCGTCGCGCTCGGCCGCGTAGCGTTCGAGCTGGACGGCGGTGCTGTCGGCGAGGCGCTCGACCGCGGACTCGACCCCGTGCTCGCGGGCGTCGACCGACGCCTCGGCGGCGAGCGTCCGGACCGTGTCGAACGGACCGATCCGCGCGCCCGTCGTGGCCGCCGCGTCCTCGGCGTCGAGCAGCTGGTCTATCGCAGTGCGGTAGCCGGGGTTCTCGTCGAACCACCCCTGGCGGTCGAGCCGGTCGATCGCGCCCTCGTGGACCGGGAAGTAGCCGGTCTCGCGGTGCCAGCGCGCCTGCCGTTCCGGGGCCGCGAGCCAGGCGAGGAACGCCGCGGCGGCGCGCTGCTCCGCCGGCGACGCGCCGTCCGCGACCCACAGCGATCCCCCGCCGACGACGACGCCGTGCCGCTCGTCGGCGACCGGGAAGTAGCCGACGCCGACCGGGAAAGAGGCGCCCTCCCGCACGTCGACCATCGCGGAGGTGGAGCCGATGAGCATCCCGGCGCGCCCCTCCTGGAACGCCTCGCGGGCCTGCCCGCGGGCCTCGATGCCGGGGTCGTGGTACAGGCCGTCGGCGGCCATCTCGGCGATCCAACGGTAGATCCGCTCGCCGACGGGTCCGTCGAACCGGCTCTCCGCCGGCGTGCCGCCCCGACCGTTGTCGGCGTCGACGAGGGGTTCGCCGGCCTCGGCGAACCACTGCTCGATAAACCACGAGTACGTCGCGAACGTGATCCCCGTCTCGGTCGCGCCGCGCTCGACGAGCCGCTCGGCGCAGCGCCGGACCTCGTCGAACGTCTCGGGCGGGTCGTCGGGGTCCAGTCCGGCCCGCTCGAACGCCGCCCGGTCGTAGTACAGCACGGGCGTCGACGCGTTGAACGGCATCGAGTGGAGCACCCCGTCCGTCCGGTAGTAGTTCGCGACGGGGTCGAGCAGGTCGTCGGCGTCGAGGGCGACGCCGGAACCGCTCGCGGCGGCGGGCCCGCCTCGGGCGACGCGCCCGGATTCGGCGTCGAGGAGGCGCTCGACGGGCGTGAACGCCCCGCTGTCGAGCGCGCGCTGGGTGCCGATCTCGTAGAGGTGGGCGATCGCCGGCGGCTCGCCCCGGTCCGCCGCCGCGAGCGTCGCCTGGAACGCGCCGCGGTAGCTTCCCTTCGAGGCGGGGCGGACCGCGACCCCGTCGGTCTGAGCGGCGAACTCGGCGGCGAACTCGTCGAGGAGCCGCGCCTTGCGGCCGCCGAACGCGTGCCAGAAGTCGAGGACGACCGCGTCGTCGTCGGCGGTCCCGTCGGCGTCGTACGCGTCGAGCGCGTCGTCTAAGGTCCCGGTCCGGTCGGCGAGCGTCGACGCGCCGGCGGCCACCTCCGCCAGCGACGTCTTCTGCGCGTGCGCGACCGCGGTGGCGTCGCCCGCGTCCGCGGCCGTCTCCTCGGCGAGGTCGCCGACCGACTCGACGGCGTCGACCACCGCCTCGATCGAGGTCGCCTGGTCGTCGGTCGCGTCGCGGATCTCTGCGACGCCGCTCGTCGTCTCCGAGACGTCGTCGGCGAGGTCGGTGAACGCCTCCAGCGCCGCCTCGGCCGTGCGGATCCCCTCGTCGGCGCGCTCGCGCATCTCGGCCATCTCGTCGACGGTCGCGTCCGTCTCCGCGCGAACCGACCGTATCGACGACTCGATCTCGCCGGTCGCCTCTCGCGCCTCCTCCGCGAGGCCCTTGACCTCCTCGGCGACCACCTCGAAGCCGGCCCCGGCCTCGCCGGCGCGGGCGGCCTCGATCGAGGCGTTGAGCGCGAGGATGTTCGTCTCGTCGGCGATGTCCTGGATCAGGTCGGTGACGTCCTCGATCGCCGCGACCTCCGACTCCAGCGTTTCGACCCGTTCGAGGGCCTCCTCGGTCCGCTCGTCGACGACGCGGAGGTCCTCGATCGCGGCCGTCGCGGCGTCGGTCCCCTCGTCGGCCCGCTCGGCGACGTCGGCCGCGGTCTCGGCCACCTGGTCCGCGGAGGCGGCGACCTCCTCGGTGGCGGCCGAGACGGTCTGGAGCTCGCTCGTCGCGGCCGCGATGTCGTCGCGCTGGCGGGTCGCGGCCGACTCGATCTCGTCGACCGCGGCGTACACCTCCTCGCTCTGGTCTTTCGCCCGGTCGACGTTCGACCGGACGTGGTCGGTCGCGCCAGCGACCTCGTCGCCGAAGCCGTCGGCGTCGGACACCGTCTCCGCGACCCCCTCGACGAACTCGTTGAGCGTCGCCGCGAGCGCCGCCGCCTCGCCGTCGGTCTCCGCGGCCGGGAACCGGGCCCCGAGGTCGCCGTCGGCGAGCCGCTCCGCGACCTCCCGGAACGCCTCGGCCGGCACGTCGCCGTCGGACGTTCCCGACGGGTGCGCCGCCTCCGACGAGACGCCGCCATCGGTAGTCGCGTCGGGGTCTGTCGTCGAGCGGTCTCCGTCGGCGGCACCGCGATCGGACGTGCCGCGATCGGAGCCTGTGCGTGCGTCGTCACTGTTCATTTGTCGTCACTCTCCGGCCGGGGTACATAAGATCGAGAGTCAGATTATTCCTGGCCCTTATACCCATCTTAAGCCGCCGACGAAGAGGGTAGTG